>CAZSAV010000001.1:0-3414 GCA_964604805.1 uncultured Candidatus Saccharibacteria bacterium
GAAATAAAAAACCGCTCCATCGCATTCGCGACAGAGCGGTCGTTGTACGGCGAGGCCTTAGCCTTTGCCGCCATACCAGCCGTAGAGCTCCCACGGCAAGAGTTCAAGGCCGATCGGAATGATCCGATACTTGCCTTTAGCGAACGGGATCCACGTGCCGACGGCGCCCGTAGGGACGGTGACCTTTGAGACAGCCTTGGTCTCGACGTTGATGATCTTATACGAGGTCGCCCACGCCTGAACTGTCGAACCGCCCTTACCGAGCTGGGACGACATCACTGACACATACACGTTCGTCGCGGGGGTCGTATATGTTGGCGTAAGCAATGGCACCTTCCCGAAGCCTTCGTAGCTGTACAGGTCGTACGACAAGTTCGTGCTGTTCACGGATGTCTTGAAGTCGTCGCTGTCAGCCAGAATGACCTTGGCGAACGCCCATTGCATCTGGATCTCAGCGCCATTGTCGTGCAGCGAATACGCATGCTCGGAATAGCTGTAGCTGTTAGGTCCAGTCTGCTTCAGGATGCCCAGAACAATGATGCCTTGCCCCGCGAACTGCGGCGGGAAATGGAATCCTTTGCCGAATACGACAGACAGATTCATGCTGAGCCATTGTCCATTGACGTTGGTGTACAAGAGCCGGGCGCTCGAGATGTTCGTCACATTGACGAATACATCGTAGAGCATCTGGATCGAGAGCGTCTCCGCATAGTCGGGCAGGGTGAGCTGCCCATACTGGTTGCGGAACGGCACGCCTCCGTTGAATCCCTGGAAGAGCACGCGCGCAATGGGTTCGCCATTGTAGTCGGTCGTTCCATTGATGATGGCGTATTCGTCATCGACGTTGTAGAGCTTGATTTGCTCGGAGATCGTCGAGTTGTTGTCCGTCGAGACGAGCTCGAAGCCGTAGTAGGTGTTGGTCACCATGGCTTCGATGTCTTCGAGCGTCTTCGCCGCATTGGTGAAGCTATAGTACGACCACTGGCCGCCCCCTGCATTGGCATCCGCGGACGCCGTGACGCGAATCATGACGCCCTTGACGTTGTCCAGTTCCCGCGAGACCAGCTCGGCGTAGTTCGTGATGGCCGAAAGGTCGATCACGGAATCGCCGACGGCGACCTGCGGGACGATAGCGTCTCCGGCCGATCCGGCCGCGACGGGAATTCCTGGGGTGTTGCTGTTGCCGCTCGTGCCGCCGCCTGAGACAGGCGTCGAGGTGAGCTGGGCGAACAATGACGTCGCGAGAAGCGACAGGGACGCGATGACGCTGACGATACCGATTCTGGTTTTCATATTTCTCATTCTGTTCATTTCCTTCTTGTTTCTGATTGTCTGTTGTGTTTCCGAATCTTCCGTTATTGGCTGACATCCGACGGACGCGCGGCAGGCACGACGGCCGCCGCAGCGAACTTGAGATGCTTGATCCGCACCTTGATATGGTTGTCGTTCGTGACCTGCGCGACAGGCGCAGGCGCCGGCAACGACACTACTGCCTGCTCGATAGGAGCGGGAGCGGGCTGTTCCACGACTTGAACTGGCGGCGTAGCCGCCGGTTTATAGTGGAAATAACCGACCGTGATCAAAATGAGCGCCATTGCGCCCAGGATGAGCCATGTTTTCTTTGTCATATTGTTCCTTTGTGGTTTTCGATGTTCAAAAATGGGCCGCTATGGCCCTATGCCAGTATAATAGCATATTTAGGGAAAAAGTCAAGGTAGCCGGCCAAAGGACTAAGGAATACAATGCTTATATGACGAATCCCTTCACATGGCTCTCCCGACGGCGATTCCCCTACGAACCGCTCATTTCTGTGAAGATTTCGAGCTCCGCTATCGTCCATAACCTGGAGCGATTCATGGCTATGGCCCCCAAAGGCAGGTGCGCCCCTGTCCTCAAAAGCGACGCATATGGCCACGGCCTCCTCGACGTCGCCGTCATACTCGAGCGGTATCGCAATAGGCATAGAGAAGCCAAGAACGCCGAGCATCCGGGCACGATACCCTTCTACTGCATCGACTCGTATTTCGAAGCGGTAGCGCTCCGAGCCCGCGGCATCCGCACGCCGCTCGTCGTCATCGGCTATACGCGCCCCGAGACCATACTCGGCTCGCGGCTCCGCAACGTCTCGTTCGCGATCGGCAGCCTCGACATGCTCCGGCACCTCGAACAGACGCTCCGGCCGGTATACATCCATCTCAAGCTCGACACCGGCATGCATCGGCAAGGCATATTGCCCGAAGAGGTGCCGACCGCCATCGACCTCCTGGCTGAGAACAACTATATCGTCCTCGAAGGCATCTGCTCGCACTTCGCCGATGCCGACAACGTCGATCCTTCGTTCACCGAAGGCCAGATACATTCATGGAACAGGTCGGTCAAGCTCTTTCGCGACGGCTTCCCCATGCTCGAGCACATCCATATATCGGCGACGAGCGGCCATCGCTATGCGGCCGAGATCGACGCCACCTGCTCTCGCCTCGGCCTCGGGCTCTATGGCATATCGGACGGATCGACGTTCATGGACGGGCTCGGCCTCGAGCCGGCGCTCGAGATGTCGAGCGTCATCACAGGCATAAAGAAGATCAGCCGCGACCAAGCGATCGGATACGGAGCGACGTTCAAGGCGGACCGCGACATGGTCATCGCGACGGTGCCGGTCGGCTACTATGAAGGGCTCGACCGTCGGCTCTCGAACGCCGGCTTCATCTTGGCTGGGCCGAACAGGCATCCCTGCCGCATCGTCGGGCGCATCAGCATGAATATGGCGACGATCGACGTGACCGGCCTCGCCGGCGCTGCCGAGGGCATGGAGGCCATCGTCATGAGCCGCCATGCGACCGACCCGAACTCCATACAATCGATCGCGCGGATATGCGGCACGATACCGTATGAGATAGCAGTCCACATCCCTGCGCACCTCAAGAGGACCGTCATCGAGTAGAGACGAGCATCGGCGATATTGATTTTAAAATACAGTCTGATAGAGTTTCCGCAGATTATGAATGAGAACGCATTCCCGCCCTTATTCCTCGCTCTCATCGGCTGGGTCGGATACCGATGGGCGACCCTGCACGTCGGAGAAGCCGACATCCCGCCGCATGCCAAAGTGCGAAAGCCCTATGTGCCCTTCTACCAGCGCATCGAACTGCTGGTCGCATGCGAAGAGGCTCGCAACGCCTTTGATGCATGGAACATCGCTCATCCGCACGGAGCCACCAATAACCAGGAGGAATATGCCTATGAGAATCTCCTGTTCGATTATATCGGGCCGTTGACGCTCCTCTATATCGCCTACGACTATCCGCCTCCGCCTATTCTCGAGGCTTTGCTCGACCACGTGGAGAATTGGAAGCATTGAATCTGCCGCCCTCGACCTCGTTCGGGGCGGTTTTTTATATGAAAAAGCCCGTCCGT
>CAZSAV010000001.1:3424-17394 GCA_964604805.1 uncultured Candidatus Saccharibacteria bacterium
TGCGCAGGGAGGGATTTGAACCCCCGAAGCCCATAGGGCGATGGATTTACAGTCCATTGCAATTGACCACTCTGCCACCTGCGCGTCTCACCAAGGTGTCACCTCGACATGTCGAGGTGACACCTTGTGATGGGTTGATTCTAATATACTTCCCTATTTATGGCAAAAATGATAGGGTTCCGTCAGATCGGTAAAACCACAACATACAGAAAGGAATACGTATATGACGAGATCGGATAGGCCGAGCCACGCCCTCGGGCGACAAATCGAGAAGAGAATCGCATTACGGATGGCCACTCAACCGCCGCCTCCGGCGCGCCAAGTGACGACTGCCGCGGAGAAATCGATGCGCGCATGGTTCATCAAAGAGATCTACCGCAAGCTGCAGCTCTTCAAGGACAAGGTCGATCTCGAACCGGGCACGACCGCGCTCTACCTCTCGAACCACACCGGCGAAGTCGTCATCTATCATGGCCCGAACAGAGGGACGGCGGTCGATGACGAATTCATCGCCTACCTGACTCGCATACCGAACGTGGAGGTCCACCATTGCGATATGTGCACCCGGTCGCTTCCGGTCATCATGGAATACAGCCGAGATGCTTCTGGACTGTACAAGCTGGCCTGGAAGACCTTCTGCGGAGGGAAAGACGGCTGCTTGCACATCTTCGAGACGACACGCATTCCTCAGACGAGCGACAAGCCGCTCATCTAAACGCCACGAGCCGCATAGCGCGGCTCGTTTTTTTATATCTAGAAGCGATATTATTTCTGCGCCATGAGATTAGGCACGATGATAGGGCTCTCGCCTTTGCGCTTCTTCCTGACCTGGAAGCTGAACTTGCCTTCTTTCTTTTCTCCTGAATCTTTAGCTGTAGGGGTCGCAGGCGCATAGTCGACATGGATGGTCCCGCCCTTCGAGACTTCCTGCGAGATGAGGAGGTTGGCGACCGGGGTCAATATCTTGTTCTGAATGAGGCGGCGGAGCGGGCGTGCGCCGTACTGCGGGTTGTAGCCTTCGGTGCCGAGATAGTCATAGACGGCCGGAGACATGACGAGGTCGATGCCCTTCTCAGAGAGGCGCTTGACCACCTGGCCGACCTGGATATCGACGATCGAGCGGATGGCCTCGGGCGTGAGGATGTCGAAGATGATGGTGTCGTCGATGCGGTTCAAGAATTCTGGACGGAAATATTCCTTGAGGGCAGCCGTGATCTTGTCCTTGGCTTCTGCGTAATTGTCCTTGTCGCGGTTGCCGGCGCTCTTGCTGAAGCCGAGCTTCTCCATGCGCTCGATGTGCTGAGCGCCGATATTCGACGTCATGATGATGACGGTATTGCGGAAATTGACGATGCGGCCCTTGGAATCGGTCAGGCGACCATTATCGAGGACCTGGAGGAGCACGTTGAATACTTCCGGGTGCGCCTTTTCGATCTCATCGAAGAGGATGACGGAATACGGCCTATGGCGGACGGTCTCGGTGAGGCCTCCGGCTTCATCGTAGCCGACATATCCTGGAGGAGCGCCGATGAGCTTCGAAACAGAATGCTTCTCCATGAATTCGGACATATCGACGCGGATCAAAGCCTTCTCGTCGTTGAAGAGGAATTCGGCCAGAGCCTTGGTGAGCTCGGTCTTGCCGACGCCGGTCGGGCCGAGGAAGAGGAACGAGCCGATCGGCCTATTGGGGTCAGCGATGCCGGCGCGCGAGCGGCGGATGGTGTCTGATATCTTTCTCACCGCCTCATTCTGTCCGACGATGCGCTTTTCGAGCTCGGCTTCCATGCGAGTGAGCTTGGCGGCCTCTGATTCGAGCATCCTCGAGACCGGGATGTTCGTCCAGCGCGAGACCACGGCAGCTATGTCTTCTGCGGTTATCTCTTCCTTGAGTATGCGGCGAGACGACTGGAGCTTCTTCAGGCGCTTGTTCTTGTGATCGAGCTCCTTTTCGAGAGCCGGCAAACGGCCATATCGGATCTCAGCGGCCTTGGCGAGGTCCGACCTCGCTTCGGCGCTCTCTCCTTCGATGCGGAGCGATTCCAATTCCTTCTTGATGCGCTTGATGTCTGCGATGGTCTCTTTCTCGTTCTTCCATTTGAGCTCGAGCTCAGAGGTGCCTTCCTTGAGGTCGGCGATCTCTTCCTCGATCTTGGCCATGCGGGCTTTGGATTCTTTGTTGGTCTCCTTTTTGAGAGCTTCGCGCTCGATCTCGAGCCTCATGATCTTGCGACGGGTCTCTTCGAGCGACGGAGGCATGTTTTCTAGTGAAATGCGCAACGAAGAAGCCGCTTCGTCGATGAGGTCGACGACTTTGTCAGGAAGGAAACGGTCGGTGATATAGCGGCTGGCGAGCGATACAGCGGCGACGATGGCATCGTCGGTGATCCGGACGCCGTGGAAGAGCTCATATTTCTCTTTAAGACCGCGCAGGATGGCGATGGCGTCTTCTTCTGACGGCTCATTGACGTAGACAGGCTGGAAGCGGCGCGTGAGTGCCGGGTCCTTCTCGATGTATTTCTGATATTCCTTGAGCGTGGTGGCTCCGATGGCGCGGAGCTCGCCGCGGGCGAGAGCAGGCTTCAGCATATTCGATGCGTCCATAGAGCCCTCGGACGCGCCAGCGCCGACGAGCGTATGTATCTCATCGATGAAAAGGATGATCTTGCCGTCGGCTTTCTCTACTTCTTTCAATATATTCTTGAGGCGCTCCTCGAATTCGCCGCGATACTTGGTGCCAGCGATGAGCGAGCCGAGGTCGAGCGAGACGAGCTCCTTGTCGCGGAGGGATTCCGGTATGTCGCCTTGCGACATGCGCAGAGCGAGGCCTTCGACGATGGCGGTCTTCCCCACGCCCGCCTCTCCGATCAGTATCGGGTTATTCTTGGTGCGGCGCGAGAGGATCTGGATGATGCGCATGATCTCCGAGTCGCGGCCGATCACCGGGTCGAGCTTATTCTCCTTGGCGAGCTTGGTTAGGGAGCGGGCGTATTTGTAGAGCGTGCGGAACTTCTTGGGCTCGCCGCCGGCGCTCGGCGGGTTGCTCTTCAATTCCTCGATGACCTTGGTCACGCCGTCTTTGTCGATCTTGAAGCGGGCGAGGACGTCGCGAGCCGCGCACGGTATGTCGAATATGGAAAGGAAGAGGTGCTCGGTCGAGATGAACTCGTCCTTGAGTGACGCCGCTACGCGCACCGAGTTATCGAGGATTTGCGCCAGATCCGGAGTGAGATATATCTGATATGACGGCGAGAGCACGTTCGAGCCTTCCGGGGCCTCGATCTGCTCCAAGACCACGTCGGTCAAGACCGGCGTGTCTATCTCGAGCTTGTCGAGTATCGAAGCCACCATGCTCTCTTCTTGGAGGATGAGGGCGCACAGGAGATGCACGGGATTGACGTGGTTCTGTCCGCGCTCGATAGCGAGCTCATGGGCTCGGCGCAAGGCTTCGCGCGCTTTGGTTGTGAGTTTTTGAAGCGGAGGCATATATGTTTTGTAGGCGATTATATTACTATAAAAATGCGATGTCCGTCAAATGGTTCCTGCTCTCTACATTATACATCACCATTGACGAGCCAGGCACGGAAACATTACATACATATACGAAATGTCCCTGCATACCGTTGCAGGATCGCGAGAAGAATGCGCCTTATCGGATGACAGGGACGACGGCTTTGATGCTCGATCCCGGATAGAACTCGGCGCCATCGGTGCCCGGCAATGACGCGGTGCGTATGCCGAGAATCTGTCCTCCTGTAGTGAAGACGGGGCTACCAGGAGCGATCTTCGATGCGGATATGGTAGTGAAGACAGGCTCGCTCGAGCGCGTAGTCGATGCGAGGCCCTTGGCTATGACGCCTTGGGATAATATCGGGCTGTCAGCCCATGAAAGCGAGAAGACGGTGTCGCCGAGCGCGTATGAATCAACGAATGATGCCGGAGCGAACGACAGCGCAGTCGTAGATGCCAAGCGAGCGACGAGCGGAGCGAGAAAGACGATGTCTCCCCCGTTCTGCGATTGGATGACGGCGACCAGTATGCTCTGTCCGTTCGGATAGGTGGCCTGATACTCTGACGATTGCGGCAATGCCGACTTGTCGGTGACGATGATGCCGCCTTTGGAGACGATGAGGCCGATGCCGGAGACCGATCCGCCGGCAGCCCCTTGGAATCTGACGATGCTTTGCATGACGGCGCCGACAGCATCGGACGTATGGCCGAAGAGGCTGTCGGTCGACTTGCCGACGGCCGCGTCCTGCGGGATGACTTGCTGGACGGTGCGCTCGATGACCTGGCTGATGGTCTTGGTCACGCCTTCGGGAGCCTGATTCATGAGGGAGACGGTCACGATGCCCGTCGAAAGGGCCGTGACGAACGAGACGAGGAGGGCGAGGAGGATGAGCTGTTGCTTGGTGAGGTCTTCCATGCCGCTAGTGTACAGGAATTTTTAGAAAATAAAAGCGCCGCGCGATCGTTTCGCGCGGCGAGAGGCTATTTCTTGCCATGAGCCCAGATGCGGGCGGCCTTGGGTACTTTTTTGAGGCCCTTCGAGCGTGCCGGCGAAGTAATAGGGGTGCAGGTGCGGGTGACATCGGCGAGCATCTTCTCTTCATCCGGAGTGAGCCCGCCGTCCCGCTTCTTTTTGAGCAGCTGGATGCGGACATTGTTGGCGATCAGGTATTTGCCATTGGCCCGATAGCGCGTCCGACGCGATCTTTGTATTGAAGGCATATCATTTCCTTTCTGTTGCTGATTCTGCTTTGAGAATATTCGAAACGAGCCTATTTTGCAACCTTGACCGCCTCGTCGAATTGTATGGAGAGGAGCCTTGATGCCCCGTCGGAGCCCATGGTCACGCCATAGAGGACGCCGGCGCGCGACATCGTCTCTCTATTGTGAGTGATGAGGATGAGCTGAGAGTGCTTGGAGAGATTCTCGATCATATCGCCGTACTTCTTTGAATTGGCCTCATCGAGAGCGGCATCCGTCTCATCGAGGATGATGAACGGGGGCGGATTGACCTGCGATACCGCGAAGAGGAGCGCGATAGAGGTGAGAGCGCGCTCGCCGCCAGAGAGCATCATGAGGCCCTTCACTTTCTTGCGCGGCAGGCTGACGCTGACGTCGAGGCCTTCGGGGCCGTCCGCCTCGGCTTCGCCCGCCATGTCAGACGGATCGCCTCCCTAGAGAGCGTCCCCGAGGCTCTCGAGGTCGCTCTTTTTCTTGCGGCGGATCTCTTTGACGACCGTGAGCTCTGCTTTGCCGCCTCCGAACATCAAGGTGAAATATTTCTGGAATTCGGCGTTGATCTTGAGAATGCCGCTCTTGAACTCCACGTCGATGCGCATGTCGAGCTCGGCGATGAGCTTCAACAATTCGGCCTTGGACTTCTCGAGGTCTTCGAGCTCTTTGGCGAGGAATGCGTCGCGCTCTTCTGTCTCTTTGTATTCTTTGAGCACTTCTCCTCCCCCGCTGCCTCCAGAATCTTCGAGGCGCACCTTGTTCTTCTCTATCTTCCTCCTGCGCTCGTCCTGCACGGAACGATAGTCCGGTCCGACGACGGTCGACGGCGCATAATTCACCGCCTCTCTGCCGGCGAGCATGCCTGCTTCGGCGAGCTCTCTCTTGAATGCCTGCTCCTGATGCTCGAGCGCCGTTTGTGCTGACGCGAGGTGCTCGACGACGTTCCTGACCTCGTTCTGGCGGGCGATGATGCGGAATACGTCTTTCTCTGCTTCGCGGTTCGTATCCTTCTCGCGCTCGATTGCGTCCTTGAGGTCGCTGTACTTCCGCGTCGTCGAGACTTCCTTCTCTGTCTGCCCATCGAGGCGCTTTTCGAGCGCTACCCTATTCGAACGGAGCGTTTCGATCTCTTTGTCTATATCGCCGAGCGACGAAGCATTGGTTGCTCCGCGATGCTTCGAGATGAATCCTTTGAGCAGGGTCACGATCTCGCTCCACAGCTTCCTGGCGTCATCGATGGACTTGAATGACTCGATATGGCCCACGACTTCCTCGAGGTCTTTGATGTAAATGGTCTTCTGGTCGTCGGCTTTGAGGCGAGCGACTTCTTTGTCGCGATTGCGGACGAGAGCCGATATCTCTCCGTCGAGTCGGCCGAGGTCGCGCATGATGGTCTCCTTCTCGCTGCGTATAGCGGCGAGCTCTCGCTCGAGCTCGATGACCTGGTCGCTCTTTTTGTCTTTATTCTTTGAATCGGTCAGGATCTTGCGCGCTTTGTCCAAAGCATGGTCGAGGTCCGCCAATTCCTTCTGCGGGCCTGCAAGCTCATAGATGAGGCGAGCTTTTTCTGTCTTTATGAAATGGTCTTCATCAGCAAAATAATCCTTGTATAGAAGGATGAGCTCTTGGCGCAATTCTTCTGCCTTTTCGACTTTCTCTACTTGCTTCTTGAGGAATCGCAGATGCGGAGCGATCTCGCGGCGGAGGGATTCCACCTGCTTCATATTCTCTTCGGTGCGCTCGAGCTTGCGCATGCTCTCGAGCTTCTTCCACTGGTATATCTTGAGGCCGAGAGCGTCCTCGATCATCTCGCGGCGCTCGCGGATCGATGCGGACAGGATGCGGTCGGCTTCGCCTTGAGAGATGATATGGTGCCCGGTGGCGCCGATATGAGCGCCGGAGAGCGTCTCGACGATGTCCTTGAGCCTCACTTGGCTGCCATTCAAGAAATATTCGTTCGAATTGTCGCGGTGAACCACGCGCTCGATCGTGACCTCGTCGAAATCGATCGACGGAAAGAGTCGGCGAGAATTGTCAAAGACGAGCTTGGCGCTGGCGCGGTTGGCGCGGCCCGAATCGCCTCCGCCGTTCCATATCATGTCTTCTCCCCTCTTGCCGCGCAGAGATTTGATCGATTGCTCGCCCAAGACGAACCTGAACGCTTCGGCGGTATTGGATTTTCCGGATCCATTAGGCCCGACGATGCCGGTGATGGTCGAAGTAAAATGAAGCGTCGCCTTTTTGGCGAACGATTTGAAGCCGGAGACCTCGAGGCTCTTCAGATACATGAAAGTACTTGATATTTTAACATTTTTTAAAGCCAATAAAAAAGCCCTGCTTTACGGCAGGGCACTGAGGGATGCCGAATTGTAGGCTAGCGCACTGGCCGTATATTGATGAACTGACCTGATCCACGAAACACGGCGCCCATCCCTAGGACCGCCAATGAATAATTCGTACGAGACCTGATCTCTTTCACCATGCGCCTCATCCGTTTCCATTCGGCTCTTTTGGCTTTCAATGTATGCTTCGCTCTCATAATTACCGAATCCTTTGCATCAAAATAGCACAAGTCGTCCGTACCGACCAATGCAGATCACCACTTCTTGACCTCCAATGCCTTCTCCGCCGCCTTCTGTTCCGCTTCTTGTTTGGAAGGGCCGGTGCCGGTCGCGACCTGGGTGTCTCCGAGGAATACGCCGAGAGTGAACTGCTTGTCGTGGTCAGGGCCTGACTCCTTGAGCGTGCGGTAGCTCGGGGTCACGCCGACCTTCTCTTGGGCGCGCTCTTGGAATTTGCTCTTGGCGTCGATCCACGTCTTCTTTTCGACGATATCCTCGATATCGATGACGTAAAGGATATGGTCTGATATGAAATTGGCGGCTGAGTCATAGCCCTGGTCGAGATATATGGCGCCGATGACCGCCTCGACGGCATTGGCGAGGATGACCGAGCGCGCGCGGCCGTTGTCTTTGGCTTCTCCTTTGGACATGAGCATATAAGTGTTGAGGCCGAGCTTCTCTGCGACCTTGGTGAGCGAAACGGTATTGACGATGGCAGAACGGAATGCGGTGAGCTCGCCTTCGGCCTTCTTGGGATATTTGCGATAGAGGAAGCTCGTCACCACCAGTTCGAGCACCGCGTCTCCGAGGAATTCGAGGCGCTCGTTGTGCTCGAAGCCTGAGCCTTTATTCTCATTGAGGTATGAGCGGTGCGTGCAGGCCGTGCGCAACAAAGAAATGTCGTTGAATGCGACATTGATCTGCTTGGCGAGCTGTTCGATCGATGTAGGCTTCATTGAATTAGATCCGAAATCCGAAGCGCTCGATTCGAATTTCGATATTCGTATTTGGATTTGATATTTATTTCTTCTCTTCGCTCAGGATGGTGATTGCCTTGGTGACTATCGGCAAGATATCGTTATAGAAATTCAATTCGAGAATATCGGCGAGCTTGAACCATTTGGCGTCGTCGAGGCCGGGCTTCTTTGCCAAAGCGAGCTCTCCGAACGGGCTGCCGGCCAGATAGTAGTGGACCTGCTTCCTGATCTTGCCGAGCTCAGGGTCGTTTGCGATGTATTCGTTGGTGCCGAGGTCGGCTTCGATGCCGACGTCGAGCCCGATCTCCTCTTTGACCTTGGCAATGGTGCCATCAGACGGATCGACTCCTTCGGGGATCTTGCCTTTGGACAGCGTCCAGTGGCCGAAGATGTCATGGACGAAGGCCATGTAGATCTCATCTTCATGCCGAGCATAGACGACAGCGCCGCCGAGATGCTGGATCGGCATCTTTTCATACGGCACTTCGACGCGCTTCTTCTTTTTTGCCGGGACGGCCTCTTTGCCAGGCTCGCCGAGCTCTTTGTACACGGCTCCGAGGACGCCGTTCACGAACCTGCCGGACGTCTCGCCGCCGAACGTCTTGGCGAGCTCGATAGCTTCGTTGATGGCAACTTTGGCAGGGACCTCTTCCCTGTCAGCGAAAAGCAATTCGTACAGGCCGAGACGGAGCACGTTCCTGTCGACGGGCGATATCTTGTCGAGCGGCCAATCAGGAGCGGCCTTGACGATGATCTGGTTCAGATCCTCTTTTTTAGCGAGGATGCCCTTCATGAGCTCGTCCATAAACGACACGTCGCCCATGCCGGGAGCGAATTCCTTGGCATTGCGCTCGACAATGGAGGTGGTCTCTTGGTCATGCTGACCGCGGAAATCCCATTCGAAGAGGGACTGGAGGACGACCGAGCGGGAGAGGTGTCTATTTGCCATATGGATGAAAGAACTTTTTTTGAAATTAACTATTTCAAACCCTGAAACTGATCCTATAATCTACACAGACGCCAAATCGTCGATTTCGAACCTGTGTAGGATGTACGATGCTCTATCGGCCTGCCTTCGCCTCTGCGGCGCGCTTGGTGGCCTTCTTGGCAGCCTTGGCGGCGAGATCCAATACCTTGCGGCCGTTGTACGAGCCGCAGTTCATGCAGATGCGGTGGCTCTGATGGAGCGCGCTGCAATTCTGGCACTTCGAAAGGCGCACTACCGTCAGTGCGTGGTGGGAGCGCCTATTGCCGGTGTGGGACCGGGTGGATCTCATTCGGACTACCATGGGTGCCAGTATGGCATATCGGAGAATTCTTGGCAAGAATCACTGACGCGATCGAGCCGAGCATTCCGGAGTCATTGACATTTCAATATCATAATTGTAATGTTTTTTGCGTAGAGTCGTTTGACATATCGAACGCCCGAGCACAAAGCCGAAAGGCGAAAAGCGGAGGCTAACCATAACAAAAGGACAGTAATTGTGAGTAACAACGAAACCTTAGACAGAAGGACGGCCGGATTCATCGCGGCGATCGCGAATGCCCTCGGCCGCAAGATCAGCCAAGAACGGATGAAGCAGCTCATCGGGAACCCAGAGAAGCTCCGGATAGCCTTGCTCCCCATGATCGATGACGCGTATGCGGAGCTCGTACCGGATATCCTGCGCGTGCACGCTCGCGGGCACGGAGAGCCGCATGGCTCTGAGCAAGGATTCACTTCGTTCCGGATGGATCATTTCCCTCCCGGACACCCGCCTACCATGAGACGGATCATGGACGAAGCTCGTAAGCGCAAGTGCGCGATCCTTACCCGTGCTCATGCCCGGCATCTCGTAAATCTCTTCTATGATGCCACGCTCGAGCTTGAGAACCGCGGCGTCGCAGTGTTCCCGTATATGTGCGACAAGAAGCTCTGCATGTTCTGGTGCGCGGCAGGCAACCTCGGTGAAGAGCCCGTCGATCTCGATGAGGCCGACAAATCGTTCATCGGCTGTTCAGCCTATTTCGCCAAAGACAGCATCGAAGGCACCTATTGGCCGCAGTTCGATTGATTATAATGTTACGTCGACGCACCCATCGCTTTCGAGCGATGGGTTTTTTATTATTGCTCTCTAACCTTTTGTGCGCCCAGTAGGGATCTCCCTCGTCCTCGCTCGCTGCCGCTCGTTCGTCCTGGGCACCGGCTCACGGTTCCTCGCTGCTGCTCGGAACATCGTTCGCCGTTCTCACCCTACCCGCGACGCGAGCAGTCGCGTCGCTTGGGCGAAACATATTTATCTAGCTCTCTAACCTTTTGTGCGCCCAGTAGGGATCGAACCTACGACCTTATCCTTAAGAGGGATCTGCTCTACCAGCTGAGCTATGGGCGCATTTTTTTATTTCTATTTGAAATAAAAATGAACGTTTTGAACTATAACAGGTTTATACAGATTGGACAATGACCCCTTGGCCGACAAAAAAACCGCTGCCGGAGCGACAGCGGTTACAGAGTGGAGCGTCAGTCCTTCGAAGAAATGAGGGCTGATCCAAATGCGGACACCCCCACGATGAGACCCAGCCACACATAGATATGCGAGACATAGAGGACCGTGGGTGAATGCTCGCTGGTAAAGTAGTTATACCACTTCCAGTTGTCGATCACGGACGGCATCCATGAATGAGCCCACATATCCCAGGAGGCTTCGAGCCATCCCACGAATGCGAAGCAGAGGGTCATAACCAGCCAGATGAATAAGAACTTCTTCATAATGTTTCTATTCCAAGTTACAGGTTGTAGCAGGATCTAGATTCATTCCGTCCTGCATCTGCAAAAAGAGTAACATTTATTTATGTAAATGTCAATATATATGGTGCCGGGGAGAGGACTCGGTCCCTACGGGACCTGTACAGTCTTCGCATGGTGCTCCCCCTCGCAAGCTCGGGGTCCGCGCCATATGCTCAGACTTTTCGAGTCCTTGGACGCAAGGCGCGCAGGCGCCTTGCTATTGGTATTCAAATTTCTGTGCCGGGGAGAGGACTCGAACCTCCATGGATCGCTCCGCGTGCTCCTAAGGCACGTGCGTCTACCAATTTCGCCACCCCGGCATGCTGTAACAGTACCACGCTCGATAATCCTTTGAAAACGGGCATTTCAGCCATATCCCGCTCTTTTGGGCCATTTTATCATATATATTGACTTTTTGGCAATTTTGCGCTATAATGTATCCAGCAATTTGTAAATTTAAAACCTAAACCCATAGAAGAAAGGAACTAGATTATGCCAGCAAAGATAACGAAATTCACTGCGGATGGAACATTCATCCGTTTTGAAGCGGAAGCGGCTACGCTATACAAAGCGACCCTCCACACCGCCAGCGACGATTATAATATCGGCGAAGGCGCTGAAACGCACATCGACCTCCAGGTAGGCATCGATCGGGGCATCATCGTCCCGAAGACGCCGTTCGTTCTGAACGTCATACCGCGCGATGCGGCTGGAGAATTCGGTCCGAGTGCAAGCGTCACCTTCGAACTCAAGGACGGCGCCATCGTCCTCGTCGCAGATCCGACCCCGGATGAAAATCCAGGAGCGGGCGGCGAAGGAATGGACCAGCTCCCTCCCCATGAAGACGAAGATCCTCATGTGGAATTGCCGCCGGCGCCCGAGCCCGAGCACCGACCCGCCGATATCCCGCCGCCGCGCAAGGAAGAGGCTCCCAAGCCTCCCTCCCCTGCGCCCAAGCCGGGCACCAGGCCGAACGGTCGCATCGAAACGCTTCTCACTGAAGCGGTTACGGGCATCAAAGCGATCGCCGAACAAGGCGCCGTCAACACGGCGGCCTTGAAGGCGCAGAGCGCCGCGATCGGCACCCTCTGCAGTCACGCTGAAGGCACCCGGAAGGAGCTCGGCAAGTTCGATCTCCACCTGGCGGGCCACAACAACAGCATGGGCAAGCTCACCGAGATCCTGGGAAACCAGAACACTCAGATGGGCGCGCTCACGCTGGTCATGGACCAATTCCGCAAAGACGCCAATGAGCGCGCCGCGCGGAAGAACGAGACGCCGGAACGCACTGACGAACCGGCGCCCGCCAAAGACAACAATCAAAAGAAAGGAAATGGTTTGAACTGGAAAAAGATCCTCGCTTACATCCCGGCGGTAGTGCTCGTGGCTTTGGCCGCGTGGTACTTCCTCGGCGATCACAGCAAGAAGGCCTCCGGCAACGGAGCGCCTCCTCCTGCCAATGCGGCGGCCATCGCTGCTGAGCAGGCCGCTGCGACCAACAACGACGCCTCTGGCATCGTTGTGAGCAACGGGGTGCCGATCGTGAAGGGCCTTCCCTCTCACGGTCAGCCGTCGATCACGATCAAGGACAGCACCAATGTCCATGACATCAGCATCGACAACCACATCGAGGTGTACCCTACGCAAACGGAAGTGATCTATGCTCCGGCGCCCGAACGGACGCCGACATATACCGCTCCCGCGAGCAGCACGTACAACTGGCACGCGCCAGGAACGGACACCCAGCCGTCGGCGCAAGCCTCGGCTCCCGCGCAGGCCAGAGAGACCACGGTGTATGTGCCGGTCCCTGCGCCTGCCGCCCGTCGCTCTATCTTCGGCATCAACGTCGGAGTGAGCGGCGGCGGCTGCTACGGCGGTCCGGGCTGGTATCCTGGATGCTATGGGTACGGCGGATATCGAAAAGGCGGTCAAACGACCGTCATCAATATCCGAAAAGACACCTACAACGTCCAGCAAAGCCGGCAGTACGGCCCTGCGCCGCACGGCGGCAGTGGCCCTGGCGGCCATGGCGGCAGTCCGCACTGGAGCAAGTAGCTCTCACACCCCGTCGCTCGACATTTCGAGAGACGGGGTTTTTGTACTCGGATCTTCTGCGCTATGGCTCTGTATAGAGCCAAATTTTGATATAGGTATAAGTTGACATTTGGGTTAAAAAGTGCTATAATTGTACCAAATCAGATCGGCGCCATTCTAGTGAATGGGCCATTGAAAATTTAATAAAGAACAACAAAAAACCTCCAGCGATGGAGAAACGAAAGGTTATAGATGAAATATATCAAAGGATTACTCAATCCGATCAGCATCACGCTGCTCGTCCTCATGATCATATGCTTCATAAAGGCATACATCATGCTGAGCGATACCCAGCCTCACGGCTTCCTATGGCTCCTTGGCGGCGGGTTCCTGATGTGCGGATTCCACATGCTCAAGCCTTCCCCGCGCCAAGTCGGCCTCTGCACCATACTGGGACAGAAGACCGACATGTGCGTGGAGGGCATCACACTCCTGCTCGACCAGTTCGGACTCAACATATTCAGCATCGTCGTATTCGAGATGCGCAAAGTCGAGACGCTCATCCAGATCGACAGCGCTCGGTGCGCCGACGGCGTCTATGTGAAGAGCGGCAAAGAGGGCGGCGCGGAAGGCATCAGCTTCGCGTGGATGCCCAATCCCAAAGAGCTCAGAGACTTCGATGACGCAGGTCAAGAAGCGGGAGTGACCCGCCAGACCAACGGCATCATCATCTCCGGCATCAAACGGATCGTCGCCGAAGGGATCAAGGGAGTCGTGACAAAAGAGGAGTGCACCTACAAATGGGTCATCTCGAACCCGAGCCTGATCGCCAGAGAGCTCATCAGGATCATCGAGAGCGGCGGAGCAGCGGACACAGACACGTCCGACGACACCCGCGGCCTCGGCATCATCGTGACGAAGCTGCAGGTCCCGCTCGTGCCCATGAACCAAGCGATCATCCAAGCCGATGAGGACATGGTCATGGAGGAGTTGAAGCGAAAAGGCCAGCTCAAGGACACGGAGACGATCAACCAGCAGGTCAAGCTCAAGATCGAGTTCTATTTGGAGCAAGGGGTCCCGAAAGATAAGATCGACCCCATGAAGGTCCGC
>CAZSAV010000001.1:17404-20524 GCA_964604805.1 uncultured Candidatus Saccharibacteria bacterium
CCCGCTCGTCCCCCAAAATGACACCATCATCAAAGCGGACGAAGATCGGGTGTCGGAAGAGCTAAAACGGCAAGGCCAGCTCAAGGACACCGAGACGATCGATCAGCAGATCGCCGAAAGAATCAGGTTCTACAAAGACTCAGGGGTCCCTGTGTCAGACATGGATGCCCGAAAGATCCGCGATGAGATCGTGTACGAGCGAGCCCAAAAGGCTGGCGACGTCAAGATCACCACCGGCGGACGGAACCTGACGGTCACACGCAACCCATAACGAAAGGAAGATATGCACCACGTAAAGAAAGGCGGCGCTATCATCGGCGTCTGCTTCGCGATCGGTCTCGCCATATTCGTATGGAACTACGCGAAGCATTCATACCATGACGCAGCTCCGCCCCGGCGGACGTTCGCCCCTGCGGCGAACGAGGAAAACACCGCGTCGTGCGGGGTCATCACCCTGACCGACACGTACACCGATCATATCTTCACCTTGGACCCGGCCCGCAAAGAGAACGTGGTCTTCGGGAGGATGACGCCGGAAGTCGGCGTCGTGATGATCAAGGTCAATGGGACCGACGAGCGGCCGCTCTATCTTCCGGTCGACCCGAAGGACAGCGACCCTCGAAACAACATCGATGGGGTGACGACGACCATCTCGGTCATCCGTTTCCCCCACTCGACCGTGAAGACCCGGATCGCCTATTATCGGTTCTACGGCCCAAAGCCTCCCGACAACTGGCTCGACCTCGTCAAGATGGCGTACCTCTAGCGTACGCAACAAGCCGCCCCGAGCGAAATCGAAGGGCGGCTTTTTTTATCTCGCCGTAGCTTTAGCGAAGGCGGATTTCTTATATGACCATGCTCGTTAGAGCGTTTTGACCGTATTGGCGATAAGGTAGATGATACCCCACGCCGATACCATGATGAACATGCCGAGCAGGCCGCTCCACATGCTGACCTTGCCTCTGGTCCGGGCATCCCCGTCTTCGTTGTTCCATATGACCTGGAATATCCCGTATGCGAACACCACGACGGCCACCGCGAACATGAGCCCGACCAACGGATTGACTATGTTCTTGATGATCGGGTCGATCGCTTTGCCGAAAGCGGCAGAGTCGACCGCGGCATATGCGACGCTCGCGAAAGGCATGCTGATAGGTTTTATGGGACCGGGTTCGGATACGTGACCTGCGGGAATTGCTGGGTCGGCGCCGTCGAATCGGTGCGGAAGGTGTTGCTCAAGATGCGGACCAATCCCCAGATCGAGAGGATGACGAAGAGGCCGATGACGCCCCAGAGGATGGCCATGGCGTACTTATTGCGGTCGTCGCTGTCCGCCTTCACGATGTAGCGGATGACGTTGAAGATGATCCAGATGACCGCGAAAGCGATGAGGATCTGGATGGCGGTATTGCCGAGGTTGGTGAGCTTGTACGTCAACGAATTGACGTCTGTGATTGCTTGCGCTGCCGCGAGAGCCGGCATGAAAGCGACGAGACCTGCGATGATTTTTTTCATGATAATTGTTACGTTATTAATTCTATGCCGTAATTATACTCCATATGGCGCGCATATCGTACAAGCGGCCTGTGGATTGCGCCGATCCTACTGCGACGGGAAGAGGCTGGTGAACGACGCCCATGACGAAGGCTGGTTGGACTCGTTATCGAGGCCGAAGGTGTTCTGCAGGACGTTGACGATGCCCCAGAACGACAGGATGATGAAGAAGCCGATGACGCTATACATCACGTATTTGCCCGCCTCGGCGCGCTCGGCGTCCGGCTTGATGTAGTACTGGATGATCTGCCAGACGAAGATGACGACCGCTAGGCTCATCATGAGGACGAGGGCCTGATTGAGGTAACCGGTGACGGTGATGACGAGGTCGGACAGCGTCTTGCTCGAGGCGAATGCTATGGCCGGAGCGATGGCCATGGCGACTGCTGCTAGATATGCGTACGGCTTTCTGTTCATGTGTGTTATTTAAATATTGCTAATCAACGGTTCTGCAAGGCATTGTTTGCGCCCTGGATGACGCTCGGGCTCACCGTGCCGGTGGCGGAGAGCGTATTGATGACGATCGATATGATGATGCGCGCGCCGATCACGATAGCGACGCCGATCACGATATAGAAGAGCCAATCGCGGAGCTTGGTCATCTCCTTGGTGTCTCCCCTCGTCAGCACGAACCGGAATCCGACATAGACGAGCGCCAAGACCGCGAATATGACGACGACGTACGTGAATATCTGCGAGAAGCCGTTCACGAGCGCGCCGAGCGAATCGAATTTATTGCTGAGCGGATTGCTGATCGTCATCACCGTGCCGTTGTTATTGGTCTGCTGGGCAGAAGCGCCGTTCAAGGACAAGGCTGCGGCGAATGCCAAGGCCGAGAGGCCGCGGGCCAGAGACCCCATGCGCGCGGCGATCATATTGTATGTATGTGTTTTCATATTATTTTCCGAGCAATGACTTGAACATGCTGTTGTCAGTGAGCCAGCTCAATATCTGATAGACGATGAACCAGGCCGATAGCATGATTATAAACCCCCAGAAGATCTTTGGGAAAAGATCTTTGGCTTTCTTGCGATTGCTTTCTGTCCCTGTGACGAGCCAATACCCCATGAAACAGAAGCCGATGATGAAGGCGAACACGCCGCCGACGATGGCGATATTGATGAGATGCTGAGCAGTGGCGATGAGGCCGTTGAAATCGCACGGCACATAGGGATCGGACGGCGGAGTCATGCCCTTGGGCAGGGTCGGCCCGTCGCAGACGACGAACTTGAAGCCTTTGTCATTGATATTGATCGGGGCCGAATTGGAATTGATGTTCTGGGCAGCGGCGGGAGCGATCGACGATGCGAATAGCGAAGCGCAGACGAACAGAGAAGGAAGGACCGCTCTCATAAAGGCGTTGCGCCAGGTCGTCTTGGATGTTTGTCTCTGCGGATTGGTCATGGTGATTGATATCGATCGTTCCTGCTATTGCATGGCGCTCTTCAAGACGACGTCGTACTGGTCCCCTTCGGCCTGGATAGCCGTGTATATGGTCTTCTGTCCGCTCGATATGGATTGTACCATGTCGGCGAATATCTTCTTTGACTTGGCGGGATCGGCGTC
>CAZSAV010000002.1:0-13294 GCA_964604805.1 uncultured Candidatus Saccharibacteria bacterium
CCTACTTGCCGGACGTGACCTGTCCTGTCGGAATAGCCTGCATGGTGGGAAGCGCCGCCACGCTCGGCTTCACATATCTCGTCCTGATAACTGCGCTCATCTCCATAAATCTCGGCGTCATCAATCTCATACCGTTCCCGGCTCTCGATGGCGGCAGGACGCTCTTCGTGCTCATCGAAGGCATAGCGAGGAGGCGCATACCGGCCCGATTCTCCAATATCGTGAACGCTGTCGGCTTCGCTCTTCTTATGATCCTCATGGTCGTGGTGACATATAAGGATATCGTCAAGTTGATAAAATAACGGATTGGGTGAATAATTATGCTATGCCTTCCATCGAATCGCATACAGATCAAATAAGCAGAGATTTTGAGAAATTCAGCGAGAGCGAGCGCCGGATAGCCGATTTCGAGATGCAGTTCAGGCTCGCGTGGCGCATCTTCGGCGGTCCAGGCAAGGATATAAATGAGATCGCGATCAGCGAGTGGGTCGAGAAAGACGGCGGCATGTCAAAGAGATTCCGCGAGCTCCTCGTCGAGCATCCGGCCGCAGAGTTTTTGAAGCGCTTCATGGTCTATGGAAAGGGAGAATTCACGGGAGCGGCATTCAAGTCTCGCGTTTTGAGCCATGAACCCGGCACGTTCGAACAGGAACAGGTTCTCGATGAGATCGAACAGCTTTTGCGCGACGAGGTGCCGAATAGTCCCTCATAATACTTCGGTTCGTGTTTTTTATGTAAAAAAACAGCGCCATTGGGCGCTGTCGTGCGTTTAAGTCATGCGATCGTTCCCGCCGAAGCGGTCTTGCGGCCGAATGCAGAGGCGATCGAAGCGATGAGCTTCGAGAGCTTGCTTTCTCCTGGCGGAAGCGGGGTGCAAGAGAAGAGATACCACATGCTCGTGTGGATAGATACCGCGGCCAACCCGCCGAGCGTTTCTTTTCCTAATAGAAACTATGTAATGCTCCAGATCGCGAGAGTGACATTGTAAAGCCTGAGCACGCGTACGAGGAATATATGCTCGAGCGGATTTCGGGTCGCTGACCTTCCGACTCCCATCGATCTGAATGAGGAGACCATCATGGTCAGGAATATTTGCCACATGATGTAGATCAGCAGGAGGACGCCGATCGCGATGAGCGTGAGAACTCGGTTCGTCTTGAGGTTCGCAAAATATAGATCCAAGATGCTCGATATCACCCAGATATAGAAGAGCACCCATGCCAGCCAGAAATTATCCCGACCGGTCAAGCGCTGGAACCAATGCGTGAATCGCTCGAAGACGCTGATGAGCCATGAATCGAATCGTATGAGGAACATAGTGCCTTTCTTTGAGGTTAAATCTAAAACTATATTGTATTAAAAAACCGTATTTGTCAATTATCGATAACTGCTCGAGAATAAGGTATCATTCATACATCATTCGTCTGAAATCATGAAACAATCACACCTCTTCACTAAGACGCGCCGCGAAGCCCCAAAGGACGAAGTCGCCAAGAATGCCCAGCTCCTCATCAGGGCCGGGTTCATTCATAAGGAAATGGCCGGCGTATACGCATATCTGCCGCTCGGCTTGCGCGTATTCAACAAGATCGTCGGTATCATCCGCGAAGAGATGGACGCCATCGGCGGACAGGAGGTCGTATTAACGGCGCTCCAGCAAAAGGAGACCTGGGAACCGACCGACCAATGGGACGACGCCAAAGTAGACGTGTGGTTCAAGACGGCTCTCAAGAACGGCACCGAGCTCGGCCTCGGCGTCACGCATGAAGCCGCTCTGACCAAGGTCATGAAGGATTTTGTGTCCTCATACAAGGCTTTGCCCGTGTATGTATATCAATTCCAGACCAAATTCCGTAACGAAGCCCGCGCAAAGTCAGGGATCATGCGCGCGAGGGAATTCGTCATGAAGGACCTGTATTCGTTCTCTCGAGATGCGGCTGAGCATGAGGCCTTCTATGAAAAAGCCAAGCAGGCATATATAAAGGTCTTCGATCGCCTCGGCCTGGGCTCGTCTACGTACGTCACATTCGCATCCGGCGGCATGTTCTCGAAATTCTCACATGAATTCCAGACGCTCACCGATGCCGGAGAGGATACGATATTCGTCCATGAAGGCAAGAAGCTCGCCATCAATAAAGAAGTCTTGAACGACGAGGTATTGAAAGAGCTCGGCGTATCGAGGTCCGACCTCGTCGAAAAGAAGGCAGTAGAAGTCGGCAACATATTTAACCTCGGGACGAGATTCTCTGATGCTCTCAATCTCAAATTCAAGAATGAGAAGGGCGAGCTCGTATCGCCGGTCATGGGCTCGTACGGCATCGGTCCAGGCCGCGTCATGGGCACGATCGTCGAGACCAAAGCAGATGACAAGGGCATGGTGTGGCCCAAGGCCGTCGCTCCGTTCCACGTGCATCTCGTGGCGCTTTTCGACGAAGCAGGGGAAGTCAAAAAGGCAGCTGACGCTCTCTATGAAAAGCTCGACGCAAAAGGCATAGAGGTCCTCTATGACGATCGCGACACTGGCGCTGGCGAGAAATTTTCCGATTCCGATCTCATCGGCATACCCGAACGATATGTCGTAAGTGCCAAGACCCTCAAGGAAGATTGTATCGAGGTGAAGGATAGGGCGACTGGCGAAGTGAAGATGATGAAGATAGGCGATATCCCGAGGTGACACCTCGACATGTCGAGGTGTCACCTCGTAAAAAAAAGCCTCCCGGAAAGGTGACGGGAGGCCTGTCGTCGACTCTAGACGACAGTGGGCGTAGCCTCGGTTGCGCGAGGCATGATACCGTTGGCTTGAGTATAGCACATAGAACAGTGGAAAATAAAAAACCATGCCGAGGCATGGTTCATTTTTTAGCGCGACTAAGGGCCGCTGCGGCTTTCTTCCGGAAGGACGATATCGCCGGCAGGGTCGCCGAGGGTCGTCTTTCCGTGCTCGAATCCGGGCACGGGCTCGATCGGTTCTTGATCGTCGATCATTGGAGGCAATGTATACTCGTCGGACATGATCGCATCCTGGAACGCCTGGAGGATGTCATCATCAGACTCCCCGATGCTCCGAGCGATCCGCGGGAGCCCTTCCTTCACCTCGGGAAGCATGGATAGGTAGGATTTCTTGAACGCTTCCTGGTCGCCGTCAGTATCTTCGAGAACGGCGAAACGGAGCAGTTTTGCATAGATGCGTCTGGCATCCTTATCTGCGAGCGGCATATGGTCCTTTCTTTTATTGGTTTATTCTGTGCCGACTGATGCAAAAATATCACGAATTATGGAATTGTCAATTACCGCGGAGCTTCCTTTATGGTAATGTTCACCCATGTTCAAGGAATTCAAGGAGCGCCTCTTCAATCGCTTTTCTAACGAGATCGGCATAGACCTCGGCACAGCCAATACGCTCGTCTATGTCCGCGGCAAAGGCATCGTCGTCAATGAGCCTTCTGTCGTCGCGGTCAATCAAAAGACCGGCCAGGTCGTCGCCGTCGGCCGCGCAGCCAAAGACATGCTCGGCAGGACGCCGGGCCATATCATCGCCGTCCGCCCGCTCGTCGACGGAGTCATCTCTGATTTCGAGGTCACCGAGGAAATGCTCGCCTATCTCATGAAGCGCGCTGGCGAATATATGCCCAAAAAGCTCCTCGGCCCGCGCGTGGTCGTCGGCGTGCCTTCCGGCGTCACTAACGTCGAGGTCCGCGCCGTGCGCGATGCGACCAAGAATGCCGGCGCCCGAGAAGTCTTCATCATCGAACAGCCGATGGCCGGAGCCATCGGTATACGTCTGCCGGTCCATGAGCCGGTCGGCAGCATGATCATCGACATCGGCGGAGGCACGACCGACATCGCTGTCATATCGTTGGGCGGCATCGTCCGTTCCAAGAACCTCAAGATAGCAGGCGACAAGCTGAACAGCGACATCATTTCCTATATCAGGAACGAGTTCAAGATTTTGATCGGAGAGACCACTGCCGAACAGGTCAAGCTGGCAGTCGGCGCTGTCATACCGGGCGAGCCCTTGGAGACGACCATCCGCGGCCGCGACCTCATCACCGGTTTGCCGCGCGAAGTCGTCATCACCGATTCTGATATTCGTGAAGCCATGGCCCAATCCATCGAGATATTGCTCTCGTCATCGCGAGAGGTATTGGAGACTACTCCTCCCGAGATACTCGCCGACGTCATGAAGCGCGGCGTCCATCTGGTCGGCGGGGGAGCTCTCATCAAAGGCCTCGACGAATTGCTCGCCGATACCTTGAAGCTCCCTGTCACGGTCGCCGAAGAGCCTCTGACCGCCATAGCGCGCGGCGCCGGCATCGTCCTCGAAGACCTCGATCGATTCCGCTCTGTCCTCATCGAAAGCGAAGATGACCTACCTTCAGCCTCATAGCTATCGCCCGCATCGGAGCGCGCAGAGGGCCGCCATCGGCGCGGCCACGCTCGTCGTCCTCGCCGTAGCTGCGGTCGCGTATTTCATGCCGCATCTGTTTCCTGGCATATTCATGACCGCTGTCCAGCCATTCTGGCGAGCCGAAGTATCGATATCGGAAGGCTCGCTGCGCTCGCCGGCTTCGCTCCTCATTGAGAATGAGACGCTCAAGCGCAAGATCGCAGAGAGCGCCGTCGAACAAAAGACCGTCCAGGCTGTCCTCGATGAGAATGCGGAGCTCAAGGCTCTCCTCGGCAGGGCATCGACTACGCCCCTCGTCCTCGCGGCCGTCCTCCGGCATCCTGCGCCCGGCCTTTTCGACGAGCTGGTCATCGACGCGGGCACGGACCACGGCTTCGAGCCTGGCGACAAGGTCTACGCTCCCGGGCAGGTGCTCATCGGCTCGGTGCCGCGCATCCTCGACGCCTCGGCGATCGTCAAGCTCTTTTCGTCTCCCGACAGGAGATACGACGTCATGCTCGGCCCTCACCATGTCCCAGCGAGCGCAATCGGAAAGGGAGGCGGCCAGTACTCTGCGTCGTTGCCGAGGAATGCCGGGGTGAGCGAAGGCGATTTCGTCATAGCGCCGTCGCTCTACGACAAGCCGTTCGGCATCGTCTCGAACATATCCATGGATCCTGCCGAGCCTTTCGAGACCGTGCTCTTCGCTCCTCCGGTCAACATATATCAATTGCGCTGGGTATTGGTCGACCCGAGGAATAATCGCCCATAGCATGAACAGATCGGTCTTTTTCAGGATAGCGATAGACATCGTCCTCGCCATATCGGTCATGCAGGGCTGGTGGTTCGCCGCTGCAACTTTGGCGATCGTCGGCCTTTGGGTCTTTCCTTACTTCGCCGAGGCTCTGATAGCCGGGTTCGCATACGATTCATTATTCGGTTGGGTCCCTGGGTACGGTATATCGGGGCATATCGGCGTCGTCGTATGCGCCAGCCTGTCGCTGGTCTCTGCATTTTTCAAAAAAAAGCTCAGGAAGTGATATGATACGGATGCATGCCATTTAGCATCAGAAAATTATTCTTTTTCAGGTCTCGGCGCCGGAGGAGCGGCGAGATCGCTCCAGACGAGATATTGCTCGATTCTAGCAATATACCCAATTTCGATCGCGCGCAATTCGAAGGCCGCATCGAGAAGCCCATATCGCGCAGGACGCTTCTGGCGGTAGGCGGCATATTCACTGCGATATCCGCGCTCTTCGTCGTGCAGGCGTTCCGCATGCAGGTAGTCAATGGCGCGCAATATGCGGCGCGGAGCGAGCGGAACATGCTGCGCCCGGTGCCTGTATTCGCGGGGCGCGGCGTCATCTATGACCGCAATGGCATACCGCTCGCCTGGAATTCTCCCGGCGACAGCGAGGTCTCGCGCAGGGAATATGCGACCTCGACCGGCCTCGCCCATATCCTCGGCTACGTACAGTATCCGACCAAGGATTCGAACGGCTTTTATTACCAAGAAGATTTCGAAGGCGTCGCAGGGTCAGAGAAATATTTCGACAGTGACCTCAAAGGCTCGGCCGGCTCGCGGCTCGTCGAGGTCGACGCGCAAGGCAATACCGTATCTGAGAACGTCGTCCGGCCGCCGGAGAACGGCGCGAACGTGACGCTCTCTATCGACAGCAGGGTCCAATCCGGCCTGTATGAGAATATACGCGACATCGCCGAGCGGGTCGGCTTCTCTGGGGGAGCTGGCGTGATCATGGACGTGCATACCGGCGAGATCATCGCGCTCACGAGCTATCCCGAATATGATTCGCAGGCTATGTCCGACAGGACGGATGCGGCGCTCGTGCGCTCCATGCTCAACGACTCGCGCCTGCCGTTCCTCGACCGCGCAGTCGACGGCCTCTATACGCCAGGATCGATCGTAAAGCCATATGTGGCTCTCGGCGTGCTGTCGGAAGGCGTCATCGACCCTTCGACCATCATCCATACCACGGGATCGATCTCTATCCCGAATCCATACGATTCGACCAAGTCGACCGTGTTTCGCGACTGGAAGAATCTCGGCGACCTCGATCTGCGCCACGCCATCGCTATGTCGTCTGACGCATATTTCTATACCGTCGGCGGCGGCTACAAGGACCAGAAGGGCCTCGGCATCGCCAATATAGATAAGTATCTGCGCATGTTCGGCTTCGGGACGACGACTATGGGGCAAGGGGAATCTTTTTTGCTCGACAAAGCGGGCACCATACCGACTCCCGAATGGAAGAAGAAGACCTTCAATGAAGACTGGTATCTCGGCGACACATATCATACGTCGATCGGCCAATACGGGTTCCAAGTGACGCCTGTGCAGATCGTTCGCGGCGTCTCTGCCATAGCGAACGACGGAACCGTGCTCGCGCCGACCATCGTCAAGGGCCAGGCGCCCCGCGTCGAATCGATCGTTCCGATCGATAAGAAGTATTTCGATATCGTCCATGAGGGCATGCGCCTCGGCACCCAGATCGGCACCAGCGTCGCGCTCAACGTTCCCTACGTGCACATTGCCGGCAAATCAGGCACGGCAGAGCTTGGTGTATCGAAGGACAAGGTCAATTCATGGATAACAGGATTCTGGCCCTATGAGAATCCGAAATACGCCTTCGTCGTCACGCTCGAGAAAGGCTCGGTCCATAACCTGATCGGAGCCGCGGCTGCCATGCGCCAACAGCTCGATTGGATGCAGGCCCATACTCCGGAATATTTCAAATGACGAGCCGCCGTATGGTAAGATAGAGGGGAATGGAAGCAAACCGAACCAAGCTCATCGCCCTTTGTCTCGCCGCTATATCGCTCATCGGCTTGGCGGCCACGATCAAGACGACCCGCTATCCGCGGATACCGTTTCCCGCGTCTTTCTTTCCCGATCAATATGCCTCTCGGCCCACGACGACGCCTTCTTTCTATGACCATGAGACCGTAGTCGAGGCGCCTGCGCCAAAGCCTGCCACACCAAAAGACCCGTATGGCGTGACCGCGAGAGCGTATCTCGTCGGCGATGCAGATACCGGGGAAGTCTATATACAAAAGAATGATTCAGCTGTCTTGCCGGTAGCCTCGATGTCCAAGCTCGTCACCGCATTCGCAGCGACCGATATCCTCGACCCGGCGACCCGCGTCACCATCACTGCCGAAGAGACGCGCGTTCCGCCTGATGCGAGCAATCTGCAAGCCGGAGAGACGTATACCGTCCGCGAGCTCCTGTACCCGATGCTGCTCAATTCGTCGAATGTAGCCGCTGAGGCTCTCGCTTCGACAACGAATAGGTCCCACTTTCTCGAGCTCATGAGCAGCTATGCGTGGGAAGTCGGCATGCCGGGAGCGTTCTTCGCCGATCCCTCTGGCGTCGATCCTCGCAATGCCGCATCAGCCAAGGACGTCTTCGCTTTGGCGCAATATCTTGTCAAATACCGCCCCGATATATTGGCGGTGACCCGCACGCCCAGGGTCGATGCCGCGACGACGACCGATCATAGCGGGCATCGTTTCGGTCGCATCCATCCGTTCGTCCACGCCCCGGCCTTTCTCGGAGGCAAGACCGGTCATACGCCCGAAGCCAAAGATACGATGATGACCATCATGTCGATCGGCGGCAGGAAGGTCGCCATCGTCGTGCTCGCATCCGATGACCGCGCCGCCGACACCCGCAAGCTTATTGCCGCAGCCGGAAAGCAGATATGAGCAGCGGAGCATGAATGATCCGGCTCCGCGCACTCCGTTCGCAGGAAAAAACGCCCGTAGGATCCTGCGGGCGTTTATGTATGCGCGGAGCCATTGGCTCCTGACGGCGTTATCTGGTGCGGGAATCTTCCGAGTTTCGAGACGAATTCGGCTCGCTGCGCGGGAGGGATCTTCTCGATCCAGAGCATCATCTTGCATCCGCCCGATTGCAATATGCTCACATTGCATATCGCCCCTCGGCCGAATTGATGAAGCCAGCCTTTGAGCTCGCTGATGTCCCGGTCGTCGGGAGCGAATGCGACGAGCTGGAGGCGGTCGCCGTTCATGATCTGCGCCGCGATCTCGGGCAGGAGCCCGGGAGCGCGCTTCGTTTCATTCATATGAGGAGTCCTTTCTGCCTGTATTGTACGTGGACAGCAGGTTTACGCAAGCCACGACGAGATGAGCTTTTTGGTCTCTTCAGGTCCTGACACCTGTATGCAGTCGACGCCGGTGGCTTTGGCGGGGTAATCGTTGCCGCCATGGAAGAGCGCATCCCCGACGAACAATATCTCGTCGAGGGGGATCTTGAGGTATTCTTCGAGCTTGCGTATGCCATAGCCTTTGTTGATGCCGCGGCGCGTGATGTCTATCGACGTCGATCCGCCGATGCGGACCTCGAAGCTCGGTATCTTGGCGCGGATGATCTCGGCGATCTTCTCGCGCTTCTCTCGCGACGGGTCCCAGGCGAGCTTTTCGGCGAGCGGCGCGCCCTGTCCTAGCGCAGAGAAGGTGATCTGCGAGCCGCGGTCCTCGATGAGCTGGCCGTACGACTTGGCGGGCTTGACCCAGCCGGTCGACTGCAGTGCGGCATTGAGCGCCGAGAGTATCTTTTCCTTTTCTGGCGGGGTCAGATGCTCTGCATATTGCTCGCACCACGAGCCGCGCCAGACGTAGAGGCGGGTTCCCGATGTAGGCAAAAGATAGAGGCCGCTGAAGCGCTCTGACGATATGGGCAGAGCCTTGAGGAATTGGGTCTCGAATTGCGGATATCCGCCGCCCGAGATGACGGCGACCTTTTTTGTCTCGAGAAGGCGGATGAGGAGGGCGGCCATGTCGGGCTCGAGCGGAGATTTGCTCGGCGACAGCGTGCCGTCGAGGTCGAAGATGATGAGTTTTTTTGAATATGCGGCCATCGGTTCTATAGTAGCGCGAAAACGCGTCTCGTCATACCTCGAGCATGCGGAGAATGTCGTCAATATCCATCATGACGACGCCCGTCACGAAGTCCGCCGCTCCATAGTACATACGTATCATGCCATTGCGCACCGTGAGCCCGCAGGGGAATACGACGTTCGGCACGATGCCGGTCGTCTCATAGGGCTCTTGCGGCTCGAATATGGGCGCCGCAGTGCGAGCGAGGACGAGCGTCGGGTCATCGAGGTCGAGAAGCACGGCCCCGACGCGATATATGGAGCTCCATGACACGCCATGATAGAAGACGAGCCACCCTCGATCGGTCTTGATGGCAGGGGTCGATATCCCGACCTTGACGCCGTCCCACATGCCTCTTCTCGGGCCGAGGATCTCGATGCATTCGTCTACTTTTTGCTTAGAAAAATCGAGAGAATCGAGAAAGTCGCCGCAGATGCTCTCGTGGACGCGATGGATGACGAGATATCTACCTTTAAATGTCTCAGGAAGTATGATGGCGTCCTTGTTGGCGACGCTCGGCGGCGTGATGACGTCGGGCTTCGACCAGGAGCCCCATTTTTTGGCAAGAAAGTCCTTCGTCGGTATCGAGCTCACGGCGACGCGCGGGGTGATTCCGTCGTATGCGGTGTACGTCATGAACAGTCGATCGCCGATCTCGACGATGCGCGGGTCTTCGCAGCCTCGGGATTCGAACGATTCGCGAGGAAAATAGATCGGCTTGTCCGAGCGGTTTTCGATCGTCACGCCGTCCGACGCACAAGCGTATCCGATCGTGGATACGCTGTCAGCCGCAGCAGCTCGATAGAGGATATGCGTCTTTCCGGCGAGCTCGATGGCTGCAGGGTTTATGGTCCCTCGAGCTTCCCACAGCATGCCAGGGCGCGGGGAGATGATCGGGTTGCGGGCGAATCGCGATATGCCTCGAGGCTTTTTTTCGGTGAGAGCCGCGAGAAATCTATCGAGGGGTATGTATGCCACGGCGCAATGCGTATCGGCGGCGCCATAATATACCTCGAGCTTTCCGTCGCGGACGAGCGCGCCAGAAGGGAATATCGTATGGGGAACTTGGCCGACATGCTCATAGTAGTCGTCGGGCACCATGAATGGCCCTTTCGTCCCGCCGATGACCTTTCGAGGATCGTCGAGGTCGAGGAGGACCGCTTCGATGCCGAATTCTTGGTCGTTGCTGCGATATCTCTGTATGTGAGAATAGACCACGAGCCATCCTTTGTCGGTCTTTACCGGCGGAGCGCCGAGCTCGAGATGCTCTTCAGGCCTTCTGCGTATCGATATGCGGTGCGATTGGATGTCCTTCTGCCATTCTGCCCAATATTCTGGCGACCACATGTCCTCCGGCCTATCGAACTCTGCGACGCATATCTCCGACGGCGGCTGGTCTGTGTGAGCGGTGACGAGGGCGACCATCTTGCCGCCGATCTTTTCAGGGAAGAGGGCCATAGCCTTGGCATTGAACGGAGTCACCAGATGCTTTTCGGTTATGGTCACGAGGTCTTTGCTTAGAGCGACCGCAACGCGGATGTTCTCGGGACCGAATGGATAGCCGCCGAGCGCAGTGTAAAAGATATAGTACGTGCTGCCGATCTTGGTGACGCGCGGGTCCTCGCAGCCGAATCGGTCGAAATCGTGGTCGGGGAGTATGAGCGGCGCTCGCTTGTCGAAGCTATGCCCGTCGGTCGAAACCGCTTGGGCGATGATGGACGTCTTTATATGCGGCTCCTTGAGAGGGTCCTCGGTAGACATGGCGCGATACACGAGCCTCGTCTTTTTGCCTTGGATCACCGGACAGCCATTGAAAGCGGCCGCAGCCTCCCATGGGTGGTCTTTCAACGGAGATAATATAGGGTTGTGCTTCGATCTGGTGAGGGTGAACATATTAGGATGTCGATCCGTTCTTCTGGAGCCATAACAGGAGCTCTGGCAAGCTCGTCTGCGCTATGCACACATGCTTGTCGCCGCCGCCATAATATACGGTGAGCTTGTCGCCGATGATGACCGCTCCTGAGGCGTAGACCACTCCCGGCTTGCCGTCGTTCTCATATTTCATGTCAGGTTCCAATATCGGCTGCGGCGCGCGATAGAGGATCTTTTTCGGGTCGTCGGCGTCGAGTATCATGGCGCCGAGCTTATATTTCCCGGGATCTGCTTTGTCCATGGCGTGATAGAGGAGCAGCCAGCCGAGGCTCGTGCGCAATGGCGGCGGCCCAGCGCCGCGCACCCAGTTGTCCCAGAATTTATCCCGACCGCCTTTGGGAGGCCTGCTCTGTATCGTCTTCGAGCCGAGGCCGTCGATCGAGTCGACGTATTCGATCATGATGTCCGGCGATATCGAATGCAGGATGGCGTACTTTCCATGGATCTTTTCTGGAAAGAGCACCCAGTTCTTGTTGACCTCATGCGGCGGCGATATGAGCGCGGGCCGTTTCCAATTCCAGCGCTCACGCTTGACGTCGCGGAGCGGTATCGAGGTGAGGGCGATGCGGACCGAGTCCCATCCTTCGAAAGCGACATATGTCATGTAGACCTTGTCTCCGATGCGCACGGTGCGCGGGTCCTCCGAGCCGCCCCAGCCGCCTCCCGACGTATAAGCGAGATGGTTATATACCGGTTCAGGCACAGTTCCGCTCGGCATGCCATATCCCGGCAAAGGGACGTATACCGGATACATCGAGCGCGTATCGAAGTTGATCCCGTCAGAGCTCGACGCATAGCCGATGCGCGAGAGCCCGTCTGCGCCGATTGCTCGGTAGAGGAGATGGACGCGCCCATCATCGTCTTGGAATGCGGCAGGGTTGAATGTGCCCTGCAATTCCCATTCGCTGAACGGCAGGGGCGATATGACCGGGTTGTTCGGGCTGCGCTCGAGCGCGACTTTCGCGCGCTTCTTCGCAGGGAAGGCTTCGAGTATGAAAAGGATGAGGCAGAGCGTGCCGACTATGACTGCGGCTATGGAAATGACGAGTGTGAGGTTCATTGTCTCTCTTACGATCTCCCGTACTTGTCCTCGATCCGCACTATGTCGGCGTCATCGAACGCTCCTGTCGAGATTTCAAGTATGGAAAGATCCGTATCGCCGCCAGAAATGCGATGCTTGGTTTCGCGGGGTATGAGATAGTCCGATCCGGGAATAGCTCTGACTTCCTCGTCGCCGATCTGGAGAGTCCCGGCACCTGAGAGGACGTGCCACATCTCGTCGCGGCCATGATGATATTGGAGGCTCAAAGACTCGCCGGCTTTGACGGTGAGGATCTTGACGGTGCAGGGAGAATTGCGCGCGAACTCCACAAACTCCCCCCAAGGCCGCGTCTCGCGGCGTGATTCAGGGGCCTTCATATATGGGTATTGTACTACGAATGAGGCCGTTTCTTCGGTTTCTATATGTGAATAACTATCTTGCCGATTCGAAAAGGGCTTTGTCTCGCGGAAATACCTTCATGACGATGTGATATATGGTGTAAGTGATGAAGAAAGCCGACAATACGTCGATGGAATAGTGGAGGTGCCCGAGGAGCACGACGATGCCGAAGAATATCGATGCGAGCAAGCAGAATATGCGCATCGGCTTGTGATTCCAGAATACGAGCGCCATGAGATAGGGCAAACCGGTATGGCCTGAGAAGAAAAGATCGGCGCCGGAATTGAATATGAACAGATTGTTGCTGGTATGGAAGCCGAGTATCTGTATGGGAATATGGTCGGGAAAAGGCCCGATATGGGTGAGCGTGACGAAGAGAGACCGTACGACAGTGAATATGCCGATGCTTTTCACCATGAAGGGTATTCGCTTGGGCTCATATATGCAGACAGCGGATACGATGATCCAGAAGATGATCGGCCCATATACGAACATGAGGTCGACGTTGAACACGGGGATATTGCTCAAAATGAGGTCGCCCACCGAGCTTCCGGCGCGCTCGGTCGCGAATGTCCCGGCGAAATACTGGATGAAGAAAGCCAGGATGAGGATGA
>CAZSAV010000003.1:0-4528 GCA_964604805.1 uncultured Candidatus Saccharibacteria bacterium
TCTACATCGTTCCGGCCGTATTCCTCGTCTTCGTGAAGGATGAGAAGCAGCATTTTTAGAAGGAAACCCGTCATACTGCCGTGAACGCATAGGGTCCCATCATATCGCTCAAAGAACGAGGCATGGTCGATGCCTTATGGACGCAGGATCATATCCGTGCTATCCTAAAGCACTTAAAGAAGCAAAGTCGAATTTCTTTGAATTTAGACATAACAATCAATACCATGCAGACAGGAACAATCAAGACGGTCACTGACAGGGGATTCGGTTTCATCTCTCGCGAAGGCGAGACGAAGGACCTTTTCTTCCACTCCAAGGACCTCCAGGGCGTCGCATATGACAGCCTCCAGGTCGGCCAGACGGTATCCTTCGACGTCGAACAGGGCGACAAGGGTCCGTGCGCCAAGAACGTCAAGCTTGCATAAGCTTCCGTTATAGAAAAACCCCTCGAAAGAGGGGTTTTTCTATGTCCGGGTCGGCTCATGGCCATGGTATCATTATCCCATGCAGCAATGGCTCATAACGCTCTCTGCCGACCATAGCGCAGTCGTCTATGCCCTCATCGTCGTTTTGGCATGCGTAGAAGGGCCTATCCTGTCTATGCTGTTCGGCATCGTCCTTCGGCTCGGCTATTTCCATCTCGCTCCGGTCTATATAGCGCTCATGGTCGGCGACCTCATCGGCGACATATTCTGGTATGAGGTCGGCAGGCATTTCGGGCACCGCTTCATCAAGAGGTTCGGGAAATATTTCAGCATCACCGAAGAAGCGGTCGCCAAGGTGACCCGCATATTCCATGCCTATTCCGACAAGATATTGTTCATATCCAAAATATCGAACGGCTTCGGCTTCGCTCTTGTGACGCTCATGACGGCGGGCATGACGCGCATTCCATTCCTGCGATATCTTTCTATCAACTTGATCGGCCAATTCGTTTGGACTGGCCTCTTGCTCGCCGTCGGTTACTTCTTCGGCAATGCATATGCCGCAGTGGACGGCATATTCGCCAAAGCCTCGGTCGTGGCCCTCTTCATCGTCCTCATATTCGCTTTCAATGGATATCGCAAGTACCTCGCCCGTAGAGCCGCAACAATGAAGATATGAATAATCCATCTGACATCAAGATATCGGTCATATTCCCGACGCTCAATGAAGAATCGTGCATCGCCGAGTCGGTGCGCGCTATGAAGTCGAAGCTGACGGCATTTCCGTCTGAGATCATCGTCTCTGACGGCAAGAGCACGGATAGGACGGTCGAATTGGCGAGGGCCGCAGGAGCTGTCGTCCTTGAATATAAGGAAGCCGCTCGACAGAATATCGCTCAGGGCAGAAATGCCGGCGGCAAAGCTGCCCGAGGAGAGTTCGTCGTATTCATGGATGCAGATAGCAGGATAGAGGATCCGAATTCGTTTTTTATGGAAGCATTGAAACGATTCGATGCTGACCTGAACCTCGTAGCCCTCACTGCACGGCTCAAAGTATATCCCGATAGCGAGACCTTTGCCGATAAGGTCGTTTGGAGCGTTCTCGCTTTCAATCTGCGCATGATGAATAACGTCTTTCATAAAGGCGAGTCGACCGGAGAGTTTCAGATGATAAGAAAGAGCGCTTTCGACAGGCTCGGAGGCTTCCGCGAAGACCTCGTGACGCGCGAAGATGCCGATATGTTCCTCCGCCTCTCAAAGATCGGCCGGACGATGTGGGACGGCACTATCACGGTATTCCATTCTGGCCGTCGCGCCCACAAGATAGGCTGGCCGAAGCTGCTCTCAGAATGGATCATGAACACCGTCTGGGTCATGCTCTTCAATAAAGCGAAGACCAAAGAGTGGACGGTAGTGAGATGACCAATATGAAAGTCTCTATCGTCATTCCCGCATATAACGAAGAACAGAGCCTGCCTCAAACGCTCAGGGCTGCTTTGGCTCAAGACTATCCCGACTTCGAGGTCATCGTCGTCGACAATGCGAGCACTGACAAGACGAGCGATGTGGCGAGATCCTTTGGCGTAAAAGCGGTCAAGGAAGGGAATAAAGGCCTCCTCCATGCTCGAGAGCGCGGACGCCTCGAAGCAACCGGCGATGTCATCGCCAATATAGACGCTGATTGCCTGCCTGACCCGACGTGGCTCTCTCGAGGCGTGGCACTTTTTGCACATGAAGGAATCGCGGCGGTCACGGGGCCATATGACTACTATGATGCGCCGAAGGGATTCAGGAATTTTTCATTGAAGTCGCAACAATACGTATATCATGCGGTCAACTCGATGCTTCAAATGAGAATGGTCAAAAGAGGCGCAGTCCTGATCGGCGGCAACAATTTTATACGAGCCAGCGTCCTCGAACGAATGGGCGGCTACGATACGGACATCATCTTTTACGGCGAAGATACCGACACTGCAAAGCGAGTCTCGAGATTCGGCAAAGTCACATTCAACCCAGGCCTGACGATGAAGACGTCCGCGAGGCGATTCAAAGACGAAGGTACGCTCAAATTGACGATCAAATATCTATTTCACTTCTTCCGCGTCGTATTTTCGAGATAGGGAATCGCGTCTTTCTTTGACGCATCTCATAAATTGTGATATTACGATATCATATCGTCAGTACATTTCAGCAAGAAAGGAATATATGAAAAAGTTCGATAACGTGCTCTTCGTCGGCATCGGCGGAGGGAATGACGTATTCTCATGCATCCTCGCGGCACAGTGCCTCAAGGATATAGGTTGGAAATTCGATCGATGCGATTTTGCGGGCGTATTGAGCCCGTTCCACGAGCATACAGGCAAGCTCTACCCGCCCATACCGCATCTGCGCTTCATCGAATCCAATTCAAGGCGGTATGTCGTCAGGAAAGACGGCGCCGCCATCGTCAGACAGCAGATCTCATTCGTCGACGCATCCGTCCTTGGCGCCATCCGCGCTTCAGGGTTCGCCGATCGACAGATCGGTCTGTCTCTCGAAGCGGGTTCGGTCGGTCTCACAAAGTCATTCAAGGCGCTCAAGAAGATATACGAGTATATGGTGCTCGTCGACGTCGGCGGAGATTGCTTCTACAGCGGACATATGGACGAGCATGTATTGAGCCCTATGTTCGACGCGACCGTCATTCAGGCCTTTAATGATTCGGGTGCAGAGGGCATCTTGTTCGAAGCCGGGCCCGGCACAGATGGAGAATTGGAGCCTGAAAATATCGCTACGGCGCTCCTCTCATGCCATGCTGAGAGGCATCGCATCAAGAAAGCCATCATGGCTTCATGGGAGGGCATGTATCGCAATCACATCGAGCCTGTCCGTCCAGGACGTACCGTCCCGAACACCATCCGCGCATATCATTCGACTGAACAGTATCTGAATGTCGAATTCCATCCGCGAGCCCATATCGGCAAAGTGAAGCTATACGGCGAATTCGTCCAGACGATCGATACGAAGCTCTGCAAGAGCTTCTTCTTGCTCGATCCAAAGCTCATTCCACGGCGGGTGTATAATCCCGACATGGTGCGGAGCGATGGACCGATCGATTGGTTCATGCAGACGCAGATCGATGGCGCGCATACCAATTGCGAGGCCAACCTCGAGTATGTGAATGAAGGCGGGCGCATCACCCAACTGCTCACGCCGTCACCGCTCCTCGCGCGCGAACAGCGCCAGACCTTGGTGTCTATCGGCATCGCTGACCTCGTCGACGGGGTCACTGACCGAGCGATATTGCTTCCTGACGATTGGTATCTGGTTCAGGATGCGGCCCTCGATGAATGCGTCGAGATCGTCGCCAAAGGAAAAGGCGAGGTCCTCACCATCGAACGAGCGAAATGATACGCATGCCGCCCTGAGCGAAGTCGAAGGGCGGCTTTTTTATAAAAAAAAGAGCCTGTAAGACAGGCTCATATCGCTATCACCACTGGGATAAGCCGAGGGCTCTCCTTGAGTGTTCCTCGTCCATTTTTCTCCAACGGCCGAACATGCGCGATGTCATGAACGTCGTTCCGACGAGCTCGCTCAGGATGAAATGCTCGCGGGAGAACTTTTCGCTGCTCATATCCCTGGGATCAGGCATCCTTCTCGGATACAGCCTTTTCCAGCGGTTCGCGTGCTTTTTGAGGCGCTTTGTGCGCTCGAGAATCTCTTTGTCGGTCATATCGTGTCCTTTCTGGATTTCTGCGACTCTAAAATGAGCCTAGCATAGAGAATGAATATTACAATATTCCTCAATTGGCCAGATGCGCCGCCTATCCACATATGAGGTGCAATCCATGCCTCATTTGCTATACTTTGTCTATGAATCCCCGAAAGCGAGCCGCAGGCATCGCCATTGCGGCGCTCGTCGTCATAGCTTTTTTCCTATTCGCGCCGCGAGGCGATAGCTACGTCATACAGGGCGCATCGATGCTTCCTACATATCCGGTCGGCGCGCGCCTCGTCGTGAGCAAGAGCGTATCTGATGTGAAGCGCGGCCAAGTCATCATATTCATATATCGAGCGCCGAATAGCTTTGAATCCCAGCTCATAAAGCGGGTCGTCGGTTTGCC
>CAZSAV010000003.1:4628-12961 GCA_964604805.1 uncultured Candidatus Saccharibacteria bacterium
GGCTCCCGAGAAGATGATCGGGCTGAATACGAAATAGAGGAGGAATACGATGACGAGCATCAATACGGCATAGAGCATGTGCCGCGTCCTTTGCTGTACGGCTTCGATCACGGCTACCAGGATCAAGCTTATGAATATCATTGCCGCGAGGAATATGAGGATGTCGTCCATGACGGCGCTCGGCATAGCGAGTATGTTCAGGAACGAGCTGTCTCCGAGCGCAGCTGTTTGACCACGGGCAGGCATGCCGAAGAGCTGGACCACGAAGACGGTCTCCTTGCCGTTGTAGTATCCGCGCGCTGAAGCGATGCCGATCTCGGTATACTGCGGATTGAGGATATTGGCGCGGTGGGCAGGGGAATTCATCCATGCGTTCACGACCACGGCGCTGTCGTCGTAGTTGATGGCGAGGTTCTCGCCGGCGAATATGAAGTCATAGCCTACGGCGCTGAACCAATGCCACGGCGTGGTGCCGTCGGGGCTCGTATGCGCGAAATAGCCCTTGAGGGCCATGTCGTCAGCTTTCTCCTGGGCCGCTTTGGCGAGAAGCGGGCTCGAATGCAGAGCCGGCAAGCCTGCGGTCGCCCTGTCGACGTTGGTGAGGTCTATGATCGATGAGGAGATGACGGCCGCCAGAAAGTCGGTCTTGGTGATGACGGTGCGCTGGAGGACCGTGGCGCCGAGCCCGATGGCGATGGTCGCGAAGAAAACAGCGACTCCGGCCAAGCGGAATAGGTGCGGGTGATAATCGTTGTGCGTATGGGGTACGAGGTACCGTTCGAACATGGTTACTGGATCGAGGGCATCGGTATCTGGAGGTCAGGGCAGACGAGGTTATTGATGACGCGGAGCGTCATCGGGCCTACGACTCCCGTCGGCTTGCCAGAGAGGTTGAAGCCTTCGTGGATCCATGGGTCAAGTATATCAGTTTTGTATTTGAGCTGGAATGCGTCCACAGCGGCTTTGGTGCTCTCGCCGAAGAAGCCGGTGAGCGGGATATTCGTTCCGAGGACCTCGTTGAGGAGCGCCTGGAGCTTTATGACGTCGTCAGCATCCTTGGCGTCACCGTACTTCAGAGGATTGAAGAGGTATTTCGAGCATGCAGTCGATGCTCCGAGGACTTCGCCAGCCGGAGGGATATTGGCGAGCGCGATCTGGGGCTTCGGAGCTGGAGGCGTGCCGCCAGTCGATCCGCCGCCGATGGAGCCTGTCGATATGGAGACCGAGCGCCCGAAATTCTGGACGTCAGGAGATCCGCCCTGTCCTCCGCCGGTCACGGTAACGACTGGGGGGAGCGTAACGCCATCGTCATCGCCGTTTGCGACGGTCGTCGTCGTGGTTGCTGACGTGGTGGTCGATGTCTGGGTAAGGATGACGCCGTCATCGTCTCCGTTGGCTATGGTCGTAGTGGTCGTGGCCGTCGTCGTGCCGGTATTCGGAGGCAAGGTGATGCCGTCATCGTCGCCATTCGATATTCCCGTCGTCGTAGCGGTGGTCGTCGAGACCGGAGCGGGTATGATATCGACGATGCGGCTGGCTGTAGCTGTGAGGTCGCTCGAATTGGTCGCAGAATATGTGATGGTGAAGGTGCCCGGCGCGCCGAAGTCGACGACGATAGGGTCGGTGCTCGTCGAGAACGATATCGTCCCATCGAGCGCGTCGGTAGCGACCGCTCCCGGGTCTGAGTACGGGGTTCCTACTGTGGTCGAGGCGTGAGCCGCGCCATTCAGGGTGATGGTAGGAGCTGACGGATCATAGATAGCGGCGACATCTGCGGCGCTCAATGCGCGGTTGTATATGCGGACATCGTCGATCATGCCGTTGAAATAGTCAGGGAAGTCTGTCGCGCCGAAAGCGCCGATCACGACCGGTTGGCTGTTGTGACCGATAGCGGCGACATTCGATATCTCCGAGACATTGAGCTCGCCATTGAGGTACGTCTTCATGCTGGTGTCGCTCGGGTCATACACGCCGCAGAGATGGAACCATGAATTCAGTGGTATCTTGCTGCCTGAGGCCATATAGTGCGAACCGCCCGGATTTCCATTCGATATGGCGAAGGTCGGATAGGTCGCATCGTTCAATGCGTCGTTCTTGGTATATATCTCCCAGAGCGTCCATGGGTCTTGGGACGGAGAGCCTACGGCTGTCGCTTCTTTGGCGACGAGGATGCTGCCGTCGGCAGGGGAGAAGCCGGCGAGATTGCCCCATGCGCAGACAGAAAAGCCGTTGCTCGAGTCCTGGAGAGCATCGGCGCTCGGCACAGAGACATACTGAGTGGAGCCGTCGAGCGAGACGGCATTGCCGAATTTCCCGGCAGCGAAGGATGCGCCGTTCTGGATCGTGCCGTCATGGCCGTTCCCAGAAGAATCAGGAGCGATCGATCCTGAGGACTGATTGAACTTGATATGCAAAACGGGACCAGTCGAGGGGACTATAGCGCGGGCTTCGCGCGAGGCCGTGAAAATAGCCGCGCAGGCGACGATGAGGATAATGGGCACTATGAAAATCATTCCGCGGAAGCGGGATCCGGGGTTGTTGTAAGACATGGGTAGATTCGTTTAATTTATAGGTTGGTAGCTCTCGTCGGAATATATCATATATAGCGATACTTGACAAGTGCTCGAAATGGTATGTATTGTGCTATCCTCATCATATCGAAAGGCTATGAAATATACCGTTTCCACAGTCATGTCCGTCTTTGTTGCTGCCGCCGTCATGGGCGCAGTCCTTTTGGTGGCGCCGCAGATAGACGAAGCGGCGGCATGGTCTATGCCGTATCATGGCGGCACCTCATACAACCAGCATCCTACGTACAACCCGCCGCGCTACTATCCTCAGCCGATACCGGTGCCTGTCCCAGTCCCGCGTCCTGTTCCTCAACCGTATCCGGTGTACATCCCTCAGCCGGTGGCTCAGCCGTATCCGGTATATGTGCCGCGGCCGGTCGTTCAGCCTGTGTATATCCAACAGCCAGTCGTTCAGCCGATCTATATACAGCAGCCCGTCGTACAGCCTGTGTACATTCAACAGCAGGTCCAGCAGCCGATATATGTCGGACAGCAGTACTACTCTCAATACCAGAATTATGGGTATGGATATAATTATGGCTATCAGACCCTCAGCCTTTCATGCAATGCCCAGTATCAAGCGGCATATGTGAATGCTCCGCTCACGTGGACAGCCAATGTCTCTGGAGGCGCGGGGAACTACTCATATTCGTGGTCAGGTACCGACAGCCCGCAGAATCAGAATACATCCGGCATATCGGTCTATTATCAGACGCCAGGATCCAAGACCATATCGGTCACCGTCCAGTCTGCAGACGGACAGAGCGCAACGGCTAGCTGCGGCACGGTCTATATATACTAAAAGTCAGCTCGGTGCTGGTCCTTCAAAAAAGCCCAGCAGGCTTTTTTGTTCCGCGTTAGCTGTCATTGACATATCAATATTTGTAATATATGGTTTATGCAGACGGTTCACCCTCAATCAAAGGACATTATGAAGGCATATCTCATCCTGGCGTTCGCATTGGTCGCGCACACCGCCATGTGCATGACGGCTCGGCCTGACGGCGCGAATACGAATGCCGCCGCAGGATCGGCGCAGACATCTGCATATCGTCTCGATAACCGATCCGGCCTCTACGGCATCTTGGCCAGCCCGTCATTGAGCATGCGGAGCAAGATGTTCCACGTCAAAGTCGCGCTGGTGAAGATATCCGACTCTTTGTGCGAATCGATCGCCGAATACTGGTACATCTTCGCGCTCGGCATCTTCGTCATAGCGAGCGGCATATACATCCAGACAGAGGATCGCCGCAGGCGCCCGCACGCATTCGCTTATCGCAGCTACTTCTGAATACACCCGTCCCTCGAGTCCGCTCGGGACGGGTTTTTATTTGCCTGGAAAATGCGGCCTATTTTTGCTATATTCATCTCTATGGACGACAAATTCCTCAAGCCCTACGATCCTGCGTCGACGGAGGGCCGCATCTACTCGCTCTGGGAAAAGAGCGGATTTTTCAATCCGGACGGCTTGCCTGAGCGCAACCAAAAAGGCGAGGCGTTCTCTATCGTCTTGCCGCCGCCCAATGTCACCGGCGTGCTCCATATGGGCTCCGCACTGATGCTGGCTATTCAAGACATCATGGTGAGATATGCGCGCATGCAAGGGAAGAAGACCCTATGGATACCAGGCACAGACCATGCGGCTATCGCGACCCAATCTGTCGTCGAAAAGGAGATCATGAAGAAGGAAGGCAAGTCTCGCCATGACCTCGGAAGAGAGGAGCTCTTGCGCCGGATCGACGCCTATGCGCAAAATAGCCACGACAGCATCGTCGTGCAAATGCGGAAGATGGGCTGCTCGATCGATTGGTCGAGGGAGGCTTTCACGCTCGACGAGAAGAGAAATCTCGCCGTGAGGACGGCGTTCAAGAAGATGTATGACGACGGCCTCATCTACCGCGGCTTTCGCGTCGTGAATTGGGATCCAAAAGGGCAGACCACCATATCCGATGACGAGATAGAGTACGAGACGAGGAAGACCAAGCTCTACACGTTCAAATATTCAAAGGACATACCGATCAGCATATCGACCACGCGCCCCGAGACCAAGCTCGGCGATACGGCGATAGCGGTCAACCCAAAAGACGCGCGCTATGCAGAGTACGTAGGTAAACAATACAAAACGAATTTTGCAGGAGAAGAGATCTCGCTTACGGTCATCGCCGATGACTCGGTCGAGCCGGAATTCGGCACGGGCGCATTGGGCGTGACTCCTGCGCACAGCCAGATCGACTGGGAGATGGGACAGAGGCATGGATTGGCGTTGAAACAGGTCATAAATGAATATGCCAAGATGACCGCGGGCATGGAAGGCATAAAAGATAAAAAAGTCGCTGAAGCGCGCGAGGCTGTCGTGGCTTGGCTCAAGAATGAGGGATTGTTAGAGAAAGAAGAAGAGATCGAGCACAACATCTCTCTGGCGCAGAGGACCGGCGGCGTCGTCGAGCCATTGCCCAAACTGCAGTGGTTCATAAACGTGAACAAGAAGATACGCAAGAGCGACGGAGAATATTCGCTCAAGGATCTCATGATGCGGGCAGCCGAGAAAGATCATGTCGAATTCATACCGCCTCGATTCAAGGACATATATCGCCATTGGATCACCAATCTCCGCGATTGGTGCATATCGAGGCAGATATGGTATGGGCATCGCATCCCTGTATGGTATCGCGGCGATGAGGCATATTGCGGCCTCGATGCGCCGAAAGGCGAAGGCTGGAAACAGGACGAAGACACGCTCGATACATGGTTTTCTTCTGGCTTGTGGACGTTTTCGACCCTCGGCTGGCCTGATGAGAAAGAATTCAAAGCCCATCGCGGGTATCATCCGACTACGATATTGGAAACAGGCTCGGACATACTCTTCTTTTGGGTGGCTCGCATGATCCTCATGAGCACGTATCTCCTGGATGAAGTGCCGTTTAAAAAGGTATATCTGCATGGCCTCGTGCGCGATACCAAGAATAGAAAGATAAGCAAGTCGCTCGGAAACAATATCGATCCCATAGATATGATCGCCAAATACGGCTCGGACTCGGTCAGGATGTCCCTCATCGTCGGCGTAGGCCCAGGCAATGACAGCAAGATCGACGAATCCAAGATCAAAGCATACAAGCTATTCAGCAATAAGCTCTGGAACATCGCCCGATTCATCCTCGAAAGCACCGCAGGTGAGAAGCTTGAGGAAGGATTTTCAGCGTATTCTGCCGCAGATGCAGCGCTTATCGAGACGAAGAAGGCATTGTTCGCTGAGATCACTGCAGAAATGGACCAATTCAAATTCTATCTGGTGGCAGAGAAGCTCTATCATTACGTGTGGCATGAATTCGCGGACAAGATCCTCGAAGACAGCAAGAAGATATTCAGAGAAGGCTCTGCCGATGAAGCCAAGTCGCGCAAACAATTTCTCCTCAAGTCTTTGAACGACATACTCCATGCGCTCCATCCGTTCATGCCGTTCGTGACCGAAGAGATATGGCAGACGATCAATACCGACGGCTCTCTCCTCATGGTGCGTCCATGGCCGGTCGAATAGCGGGATAAAAACCCCGCCAACTGATGACGGGGGTGTCAGTACCAGTCTCCGCATATCGGGAGGCCGGTCTTGGGGTCTCGGTAGTGCTCCGGATTGAAGACGGGGAACTGTTGCGGGCAGAATGCCCGCGATCCTCTCCGGCGCTTCTTCCTCCGAGCGATCTGTTCTTGGGTGATCGGCGGCGGAGAGAGTTTTTCGAGGAAGCTCGTCTGCATCTGTGCCGCATTCCTGCGGTCATCCGCGAGGTCGAGCTCGCGGAGCCGCCGCTCTCGCGGATCCTCTTTCGTCTCCTGGAAGGGCAGGCCGACGCAGCGCGGGTCTTTCTCGAATCTGAATAGCTCCTTTTGATCGGCGCACGGCCGGTCTTTTTTTCGAGTGCTCATACTGCGCCAAGTATACTCCGCGCCGGGCGATCGGTCAGGCATATCTGTGGACAAAAAAAGGCGCTTCCGGGGGGAGGAAGCGCCTCGAGCGACGGATGCCGCTCTGGGTGGGGAAGATCAGCCGATGACCGAATCGACCTTGACGATCGGTTCAGTCGGAACTTCGATGACGATGGTGAATTCACCGATCGGCATCTTGTTGGCGGGCGTAACGGCGACTTCGAATTGGACGCCTTCGCCGAAGGCGATTTCGAGCGGTTTTTCCATGAAGCTCCGGAAGAACCGCGTGCTCTCCATGTTCGACATGGATTCGCAGCGCCGGGTGACTTTGACCGTATTATTGCCGGGAGTATGATCCTCGGCTGCGTCTACGATCGCGCGCATGTTCGCAAAGTGCTTACGAGAATCCATAAATCCTTTCGGTTGTGGTTTGCTGACTTCTGGTTTAATTATAGCACCTTTGGTTCATAACGTCAAGAAGCATACGTATATATAATAAATGCCTATATTGAGCCAAAAAATGAGGCCTCTTAGCTTCATTTCGCCTTCAGTGTGCTGGTGCTATTGCGCGAGCAATTCCTCAACTACCGATTTGACGTCATTGCCGTCGGCTTTGCCGGCCAATTCTTTCATGATCATGCCGACGATCTTGCCGCTCGACTTGGGGTCGAAATTTCCTCCTGCTTTGATGGCGTCGACGCGCTGATGGGCGACGAGCTTGATCTCTTCGCGCGTCATGAGCGAGGGCATGAACGATTCCAATATGGCGAGCTCTTCTTTTTCTTTTTTGGCGAGGTCGGTGCGGCCGCCTTTCTCGAATTGCTCGATGGAGTCCTTGCGCTGTTTGACGCTGCGCTTCACCAGAGCCAGAGCTTTGTCGTCCGGGATGAATTCGGTGCCGGGTATCTGCACTGCTTTGCCTGAGATCATCTCATTCAAGAAGAGGGCATTGAGGCCGCGGAGGGTATCGAGGCGGATGGTGTCTTTGGCGCGGAGGGCGTCTTTGATCTGATTTTTGATCGTTTCGTGGAGAGTCATGCATACAAGTGTATCGCGCATGGCTCGAAATGGAAAGAACGTTGACAAACGTGTTTAAAATGGTAAAAGTAATGTGGATTTAAGCTAGAACGATCACAACCGATAGAAACGAAAGGATACTATGAGATCAGAATGGACCAGCGCAACCCATCGGTTCCGTAAGGCGCATCATGCGCGCAAGGTCAAAGATCAGACGACTGGCGCCCAGGCCGTGCGAAACGCCGCAGAGGCAGTCCGAGACAAGAATGTCGCGCAAGCAAAGCGCAAAAAGAAAGGAAAAACATGATCTCGGTCACCGTGAGCGTCATGTCGGAGAGTCTGACGAGGCATTGTTTCAAAGGCGTCTTGCATCGGAGCGTATCGCGGGAAGGCCTCTTCCTCCATCCCGAGCATTTCTACGCGAGATTCGGAGACGGCCCGCCGAGCGGCGTCCATTACGAAGTGGAGATCGTCGAGCCGGAAGACAGCTATTTCGAGCAGCATACGCTCGAGGTGCATCGCTCGTTCCGCACCGGCGGCTGGTTCATGCGCAGATTGAAGCCTGTGCCGACCGCAGAGCTCGCAAAGCAGCTCTTCGTAGAGCTCTGCCTCTCGGCAGTGCTCAAGGTCGAGCCGAACGTCGTCATGAATCGAGAATTCATCGACCTGCTCGGCGACCACCGAAAGCTCGTCGAAGCTATCCAAGAGCAGTATGGCATCGGTTTGATCGCCATGGTATCGATCGGCGAAGACGATTAGCCGATCCACAGCATACAGCGCCCTCCCGGCGCTGTTTTTTATTGCTTTTATATTTGAAGGATTCCTAGT
>CAZSAV010000004.1:0-3072 GCA_964604805.1 uncultured Candidatus Saccharibacteria bacterium
CAAAGTCGGCACGACCAATTACTCCCAGCGTTCGACGATCACGCTCCTCGGCATGATAGCGACCGAGATCCGCTATGGCTTCGCATATACCGATGGCACGGGATACGATACGAGAAATATCAACTATGACGCCAACCTCCTCTATGGTCCGCCGCCGTCATTCCCGCTCGCTACGACGCAATACCAGATGATATCGTGGCAGGAGATACCGCAATGACGATTAAGTGTATGAAATAAGGCCTGCTCTCAGGGAGAGCAGGCCTTTATCGTCGCGTCTATTCGGCGGGCGCGGCTACCGGCATCTGACGCTTGGCGGCATAGAGCACCGCGAGCATGAGGAAGACGGTTCCGAATCCGTACAGGGATAGCATGGTTATGAGCATAGTGCCTTTCTGTGCGCTACGGTATGGTTGTACCTGATATATTATACCATATATAATAATATTGTCAATATTATATCTCTCCATACATGAAGCCCTTTCGTGTCGCTTTTTGAATGCCTTGTAGTACAATGATGCTCATATGGCGAATAAAAGACTCATAGTCGGCAATTGGAAAATGAATCCTGGAACTCTCGACGAGGCCAAGCGCTTGGCGCGCAAAGTCCGCAGGACGGCTGACGGCTTGTCGAGTACGATCGTGGCGATATGCCCGCCTTTCCTCTTCGTGCCCGCAAGCGTCCCCAAACGCAAGCCGGCCAAGCTCCATGTCGGAGCGCAGACGGTCTCTGACAAAGAATCGGGCGCGCATACCGGAGAAGTGAGCGCCGCTATGCTCAAGGATATCGGCGTCGAATACGTCATCGTCGGGCACTCGGAAGAGCGTGCCGCGGGCGATACCGATGCCCGCATTTCGCAGAGGATACAGCGCGCTCTCGAAGCAGGCCTTTCGCCCATCGTCTGCGTCGGCGAAAAAGTCCGCGACGAAGGCGGAGCGCATTTCGATTTCCTCCGCGAGCAGATCAAAGCGACGTTCGACGGCGTGGCAAAGAGGCATGGCAAGGACATTGTCATAGCCTATGAGCCGGTCTGGGCGATCGGCGCCAAAGAGCCGATGGCCCCCGAACAGATATATGAGATGGCGCTCTTCGTCAAAAAGGTCTTCGCTGACATATTCGGCACCGAGCTCGGCGTGCGGACGGTCGTCCTCTATGGCGGCTCGGTCAATTTCCGCAATGCAGGGGACATCATGAGGATAGGCAAGGTCGACGGCTTGCTCGTCGGCCGCGAGAGCGTCAATGCGGCGGGCTTCGTCGAGCTCCTCAAGGCCGTCGATGCCGTCGAATGATATGAAGACCCTCGCTGACATCGAATTTCTCGAAGGCGTGCGCGTTCTCATGCGCGTCGATTTCAATGTGCCGATCGAGGACGGCAAGGTCGTCGACGATTTCCGCATTCGCGCCGCTATTCCCGCGATACGATTCTTGCAGTCCAAGGGCGCAAAAGTGATCTTGATGAGCCATCTCGAATCGTCGGACGGAAGCAATCCGACCTTGGCGCCCGCCGCAAAGTCGCTCGAGGCGAACGGCGTCCGCGCTATTTTCATACAAGACTACAAGAAGGCTCGCGACACGATAGAGATAGATATGAAAGCCGGAGATTGCGCATTGCTCGAGAATCTCCGTTTCTTCGACGGCGAAAAAGCCAATGATGCCGCTTTCGCGAAAGAATTGGCCTCGCTCGGCGATATATATGTGAACGAAGCGTTCTCGGTCTCGCACCGCGAGCATGCATCCATCGTCGGAGTACCGAAGCTCATGCCGAGCTATGCGGGACTCCAGTTCGAGAAGGAGATAGAGCACCTGTCCCTCGCATTCAAGCCGTCGCACCCATTCGCATTCATTCTCGGAGGGGCGAAGTTCGAGACTAAACTGCCGTTGATCACCAAGTTCTTGCCGTCGGCCGACGCTATATTCGTGGGCGGAGCCTTGGCGAGCGACCTTCTCAAAGCGAAAGGATATGAGGTTGGCATGTCGCTCGTGTCAAAAGTGCCTGGAGACCTTTTAGGATTATTGAAAAATGAAAAAGTGCTGTTGCCATTGGATATCGTGACAGGGGACAAGGCGGTGAAAGCGTCGAACTCTCTCGCAGCTGCGGATACCAATATGGATATGGGCCCGCAGACGCTCGATATGCTCAAGGAAAAGATAGGTTCGGCTAAATTCATCCTATGGAATGGCCCGCTTGGCATGTACGAAAAAGGGTTCACTGAAGGCACGACTGCGCTGGCGAAAGTTATCGCAGATGCTACCAGCAACGGCGCTACGTCGATCGTCGGCGGCGGCGATACTCTCGCGGCCATAGCCGAGCTCGGCATAGAGGAAAGATTCACCTTCGTATCGACAGGAGGGGGAGCGATGCTCGATTTTCTCGCTAAAGGCACATTGCCTGGCATCGAGGCGCTCGAGAATTCTCCCAGCTAGGGCTGTATCTTTTGAGAGGCCTCCCATATGCGTCTGAACGCAAACCGCATCTCAGTGAGATGCGGTTTTTCTATTTGAACGCTTCGAGCAATTTCTTTTTGTTTCCCTCAAAATCATTCTTGTCGCCCTCGACCTCAGTGCTCGGATACACCCATATGTGCGCGTGGGGGATCTCTTCTCCCACTATCTTGCTCAGGATCATATCTTCGCTGAATGCTTTTCTTTGTGCGAGCGCCACTTTTGTCACGACATCGAAATACGCTGAAATATTCGGCACGTCCCAGACCCAACGATAATGCTTCTTTGGGATGACGAGCGCATGTCCAGGCGAAAGAGGGCGAATGTCGAGAAAAGCTAGAAAGTCGTCACTCTCATAGATGACGTACGCAGGGATCTCCTTCTTTACGATCTTGCAGAATATGCATGAATCCATGCGAGCATTATATAACAAAAAAGACGGCCAGGAGGGCCGTCTATGGATGCGATCTTACCGGACCGCATCGAGGAAACTGTCGAATAGGATAGACATGGTCAATTCGGGGATGCACAGATTGATGAGAAACGGATACATGTGTCGAATGATCGGAGAGTTCTGATCATATTTCGAAAATTTGTACCCGCCGATCAAGGCCTCATGCGTGCGCTTGAGA
>CAZSAV010000004.1:3082-12301 GCA_964604805.1 uncultured Candidatus Saccharibacteria bacterium
TTTTTCGGTCGGCTTCGTAAATGGGCCGCCGACCTCGGTCATGATCATGATCACATGGCCGCTGCTCGTGATCGGTTTGCCGTCGATCAGTTCTTCGGCGGGGCTCACAGTCGAGATCTCGTGCTCTCTCGCGACTACCAGGCCCATGACGTGAGTCTCATAATCAGACTCTTTTCCGACGAGGATCTTCGTCGAGGCTCTCACAGTCTCGCCGAGAAGCTTGGTGTCCCGCATCTTAGATTCTCTCCACTTGAGCTGTTTCCTTGGAAAACCGCTGGCTTCGTTGGTGTCAGTGAATCTGATCGCCTGGTCAGCGAATGCTTTCTGCATGAATGCCTGGAAATCGCGATGGTCGGGCGATTTCATGAGCTCCCGAATATTCTGTTCTGCCTGGTTGACGAACCAGAGGTATCGCAATCGGGTTACCTTGAGCCTCGACAATGCAGCGGCAGCCTCGTTTTCTTTCTGTGCCTGCTTGAGCTGTTGTCGGTGGTCACGCAAGAACGTCACGTAATTCCGCTGTTCCTCGAACATGGTCAAGGCTTTATCTGTCGTTTCTTGTTTCATAGTTCATTTCCTTTCTGGCCATACCATACATTGTGTTTTGGTCGACGTCAATGAAGCCAGTTTTCGTCCAGTGATATACTTCGCCCATGAAACACTCTGTGCGCCGCATGCTCACCACCGACGAACGCGCCGCGCTCGGCGAGCATTCCGATATCGTGGCGCACCTCCTCTTCCATCGCGGCATAACCGATGCAGAAACGGCGCGCAGATTCGTCAGCCCCGACTATGACAGCGGCGTGCATGACCCGTTCTTGTTAAAAGACGCTGAGAAGTCGGCAGAGCGCATCGTGAGAGCCGTCAAGAACAACGAGCGCATCGCCGTATATGCGGACTATGACGCTGACGGCATACCGGGGGCGGCGCTTTTCGATGATTTTCTGAAGCGCATCGGATATGCCAATTATTCTATATACATACCGCATCGGCATAACGAAGGATTCGGTTTGAATAGCGACGCCGTCGAACAGCTGGCGAGCGAAGGCGTGAAGCTCCTCATCACCATCGACTGCGGCGTGACCGACGTCGAGCCTGTCAGGCTCGCTCGAGAGAAGGGAATCGACGTCATCGTCACCGACCATCATGAGCCGCCGCCGGAATTGCCGCCGGCATTCGCCATCGTCGATCACAAGCAGGCTGATTGCGCATATCCTGACAAGACGCTCTGCGGGTCAGGCGTTGCATTCAAGCTCATACAGGCCGTCTTGAAAAAAGATCGATTCGGCATGAAGGAAGGCGCAGAAAAATGGCTGCTCGACCTCGTCGGCATCGCGACGCTCTCGGACATGGTGCCGCTCACCGGGGAGAACCGCATATTCGCGCACTTCGGCTTGGCAGTCCTGCGCAAGAGCTCGCGCAAAGGCATCATGGAGCTCCTCCGCAAGCTCAAGATCCAACAGCGGCATATGACCGAAGACGACATCGCATTCATGCTGACGCCGCGGATCAATGCCGCATCGCGCATGGGAGTGCCGATGGACGCATTCCGCCTCTTAGCTGCCGACAATGACGACGACGCCCATACGTACGCGGCGCACCTCGATGCCATCAATGCCGAACGCAAGACCACGGTGGCTCAGCTCACCAAGGACATACGCAAGACATTGCATGAGAGATACGGCGACAAGGTCCCGGCGGTGATCGTCCTCGGCAACCCGTCATGGAAGCCGTCGCTTCTCGGTCTCGCGGCCAATACCTGCGCGCAAGAATTCGATCGCCCGGCATTCTTGTGGGGCAGGGACGGGGACGACGTCATCAAGGGCTCATGCAGGTCCGAAGGCAGATCGAACGTCGTCGAGCTCATGCGCGCCGTCCCAGCAGGCACGCTCTCGCAATTCGGCGGGCATATGCATTCGGGCGGATTCGCTGTCGACAATGCAGAGATACACTATCTCGAGCAGAGATTGCAGGAAGCTGCGGCAAAGCTGGCGGCCCAAGGGTCGCTGCATGGGGAAGTGGCGCATGGCATGGCGCAGATAGACCGCGAGCTTTCTCTCGATGAGGTGAACGATTCGCTTTTCAATGATTTGAATAGGCTGGCGCCTTTCGGCGTCGGCAATCCGAAGCCGTCGTTCGTATTCAAGGGCGTCTCTCCGCATGCGTCCAAGACGTTCGGCAAGGGCAACGAGCATATCGAGATCGTCTTCAAGGCGCAGTATGGCCGCAGCATACCCGCCATATCGTTCTTCAGCGCAGAGAAAGATTGGGCCGACAAGGTCCAGGTCGGGAAGCCGCTCGACATGGTCGCTTCGCTCGAGCGCTCGATGTTCCGCGGCCGTCCCGAGCTCCGCTTGCGCATCATTGATATATTCCCAGAATAGTTCTAGGATATGCGCTGGCCGAACTATGAAGACCGAAAAGACCAAGCTCCGTTTCCTTTTCCAGCAGATCTTGTGGACGGCGATAGTCACCGCCGTCTGCTCGTTGCCCACGCTCGCGGTCGCTCTGGCGCGCACGCGCATCCCCGATAGCGACCATTTCAACGGCGTATGCATGACCCAGTGGGGCATGACCGTCCAAGTCATACTGATCGTCGTCTGGTTCATATCGATATTCGCGATATGGATGCAGGAATGACAGAGACCGCACCCGCGTGCGGTCTTTTTATATGTCGTGGTACTATTCTTGCATGAAAACAACAGTCATCTTCACCGACGGATCGTCGCGCGGCAACCCTGGGCCTGGCGGCTGGGGGTCAGTGGTCATCGATATGCATGAAGGTGCACGAGACGGCGCTACGGTCGTCGAATTGGGCGGCGCCGAAAAGAATACGACGAACAATAGGATGGAGCTCACGGCATGCTTGAATGGGTTGCGCCATGCCAAGAAGGGCGATGCATGCACGGTATACACGGATTCTTCATATGTCATAAACGGTATCACCAAATGGATCAAAGGCTGGAAGCGCAACGGCTGGGTGACCAAGACGAAAGACGATGTGCTCAACAGAGACCTCTGGATGGATCTCGACGAAGCGGCCAGCCAAAGGACAGTCAAATGGCACTATGTCGGCGGACATGTCGGCATCGTGGGCAATGAGCGTTGCGACCATATCGCCACTGCTTTCGCCGATGGCAGAGAGCTGAAGCTTTTCAAAGGCGCGCTCGCCGACTATGACTTGCCGAACGTGCTCGATATCTCCGCAGATTCAGTCAAAGCCAAAGATAAGAAATCAAAGAGCTCCACAAAGAAGGCGTATTCATACGTGAGCTCAGTCGGAGGTGTCATAGAAGTGCATCATACATGGCCCGAATGCGAGAAGCGCGTCAAAGGAGCGAAGGGCGCTCGATATAAGAAAAGCGCTGATATCGCCGACGAAGCCCGCATCATCGAAGAATTCGAAGCATATCTAGTGTAGATACATATTTTTTGTACGAGAATTGAATGCGATTTTATCGTCGTTTTATCTCGACTCGATATGATGGAGCGATGAATGCAAAGGCGGCGATATTTTGGAGCATATTCATGGCTGCAGCCGCGTTTCGGCTTTGGCAATCGTTCGGCATGAATTCGCCGGATATCGGCGCGTGCCTCAAGGCGAATGCGACAGGCAGAGGGACTATCGTCGAAGAGCCGGTGCGCACAGAAACCGGACAGACCATCGTCGTCTCGACCGAGTCTTTATCTGCAAAAGATGGAAAAAGTTCGATCCAGTGCAGATCCGGTCTTCTTATCAGAATAAAATCCAAGCTATATCCTCGATTTAACCTTGGCGACGATATTTCATTCTCAGGCAAATTGCTCGAGCCATTCAATTTTTCATCTAAAGATGACCCAGGCAGGTCATTCGATTATCGTGGATATCTGGCGAAGGACGGCATATATTATGAGATGCGGAGCGCTCGCGTCACGGCGATGCATACCGAGAATAGCGGCGGCACATTCGTCTCTGAGGGACTATCATCTATCTCTCGCACGCTATTTAACATCAAGATGTCCTTTGTATCCGCTCTAAGTCGGACTCTCGGCGAGCCGTATGCGGCGCTCGCCGCCGGACTGGTCGTCGGAGAAAAGGCGGCGCTCGGTAAAGATCTCCTGCGAGATTTTCGCACGGTCGGCCTCATCCATATCGTCGTGCTTTCGGGATACAACATCACGATCGTGGCTGCGGCATTGCGCAAGACGCTCTCGTTCCTGCCTCGCATATGGGGCATAACCGCGGGCGCTATCGGCATCATCGCATTCGGCATATTGGTCGGCGGGGGAGCGACCGTAGTGAGGTCGTGCTTCATGGCCGGCATAGCCCTTTCCGCAGACCTCATCCGCCGCGACTATAGCGTCCATCGAGCTCTGGCGCTGGCGGCGCTCGTCATGGTCATCCAGAACCCGATGATCGTCCTTCATGATCCTTCTTTCCAACTGTCGTTTCTAGCGACCGCAGGATTGCTTCTGCTGGCCGGACCGGTCGAGTCCCGGCTCGGCTTTATCACAGAGCGCCTCGGCATGCGCGGCATCGTGGCGTCGACGATAGCGACGCAGATATTCGTGTCGCCATTCATCCTCTATATGATGGGACAGATATCTCTGATCGGCATGTTCGTGAATATCATCGTTCTGCCGCTCATTCCAGCGACGATGCTCTTCGTGACGCTCACCGGGCTCGTCGGCATGGCTTCTTATGTCGGCTCGCTCTGTTTCGCATGGATATCCCACATCCTCCTGTCGTATGAGCTCTTCACGGTCACTCATTTTGCGCGTCTGCCATTCGCCGCGGCCCATGTGCCGCCTTTCTCAGGATGGTGGGTCGTCGGCTTCTATATCGCATTCACGGCAGTCTATACAGTCTTTGTTTTGACAATAAGGAAAAAACAAGGTAAGGTCTTTCTCGGACTGAAAGACTATGAAAACCAATAAAAATGGAAAGATCCGGACAGTGACGGCTGATCAATTCCGCGACCTGCGCTACGGCCCTCCATATCGGAACGTCGTATGGGATGGCATCCAGGTATCCGAAGAGCATACCAACGTGCTCATGTACCATGAATTCATGGCTCGCCTGCGAGTCCGCGTCGATGAAGAGGAGCGCCTCATCACGGTATTGCCGACGGAGTATCAGATACACTGCATCGAGAAGTTCGGCTTGCGTCGCAAGTTCGCCAATGACGAAGGGATCGATTCTCTGATCCTCGTCCCCGAGCGGTTCAGGGTCGCGACTCTTTCACGTTTCGCGCCGACTCATTTTCCGCGATTTTAAAGCACAAAGCACCCATCGGGTGCTTTTTTCATGCATGGGATATGGCATGCGCGCTATTTCGAGGCTTTCGCAAAGTTCGCTTCGATCACGTTCCAATTCAAATTAGCGAAGAAATCCTCGATGTATGCTTTTTTGCCTGACGGCTGGTAGTCGAAGACGAACGAGTGCTCCCACATGTCGAGGTCGAGGATGAGGGCGCATCCTTGAAGCTGACCGAGATGCTGTTCGTCTATCCAGGCATTGAGGAGCCTGCCTTCGGCCCGGTCATAGTAGAGCATTGCCCAGCCGATGCCTCGAGTCAGAGCGATGGCTTTGAATTCTACCAGCCATGCATCGAATGATCCCCACGCCTCCTCGATCGCTTTCTTGAGCGCGCCCTCAGCGATCGAGGCAGGACCGCCTTCGAGGGATGAGAAATATATCTCATGGTTGCGCATGCCGTTGTACTCAAAGCCGAAGCGGCGATTGACTTCGCCGAGAGCGTACGCGTTCTTTTCTGGGTCGGCCTTCAATTCAGCGATCTTTTCAAGGACGAGATTGGCGTGCTTCACATAGCCGGCATAGAGCTTGAGGTGCTCTTCAATATTTTTGGCCGAGATCCCTTTGAGCGCAGGTATGGAAAATGTTTTTGGGGTGAATTGTTTCATGACGTGTGTGGTTATTGATATATCTAATGTACGAAGTATACGGGCAGCTCGGTTCACCGTCTATAGCTCATTTATCTTTTATTCAAGACGATTTCATCTTTTATTCATCGTTATTTCATGTCTCGCAGATAGAATGTCTCTATGAGCATGAGAACGCTCTCAAAACCGATCATGATAGGAGCTGCGGCCACTGCAGTTGCTGCCGGCGTCGGCGGCTATGCATTACATGAAGAGGCTCGGCCGCATATGCTCGAGATATATGCATTCTCGGTCCAAGGCGGGCTTTCATATTTCATACGCACGCCCGAAGACAAGCGGGTCCTCATAAACGGGGGAGCCAATGCGGATATCGTGACAAGGATCAGCGAGATATTGCCGTTCTATTCGCGCCATATCGATATGCTCGTCTCGACCGATGCCACGGACAAGAGCGCGAGCGGCTTGGTCGACGTCGTCGAGAGATACCGCGTTGACCGAGCATACGTCCCTGCATTCATACCGGAATCCGTGGGCATAGCCAGCTCGACGGACCTTTCATACCAGGCATTTCTCGATGCGGCCCATGAGCGCGGCATCGATGTGGGCGAGATGACTGCAGGAGACAAGATCGATCTCGGCTCGAACGTCTCCATGCGCAGCCTCTTTCCGGTTCCTGCAGCCCGATTCTCATATTCAAAAGCTAGTCCGCCAGAGATATTCCTGCGCATCGACTACGGAAATACGTCCGCAGTGCTCTTGGGCGGGGCATCTGTCAAAGCGCAGAAGTACATAGCGTCATCGAGCACTCGCGACGCATCATCGGCCGATATACTCATCGTATCTCATAGCGCTCTCGCTTCGAATATGAATAAAAAGCTCGTCGATGCCATACGCCCGAGCTACTTCATATATTCGAAGGCCGAAACTCGGGCGGCTCCGCGGCCCAAGCCGGGCTCGCTCAAACGTCCGCCTGCAAAGGCCGTAGAAGACCCGCTCTCGTCCGTGCCCGACTCGGGAAGGATCAATATCCGAGAATCAGGGGTGGTGCACTTCGTCTCTGATGGTGCGCATATGATCCTGAAATGAAAAAAGAGCCCAAGGGCTCTTTTTCGATATCTATTTGATGAGGCCGGCTTTCTTGAGAGTGTTGTATGCGCCGTTCTTTTCTATGGTGCGCAGTGCGCGGGTCGAGATATTCAATACCATGGTCTTCTTGAGCTCAGGGATATAGATGCGCTTTTTCTGGAGGTTCGGGTACTTCCTAATAGCGCCGCAGGGATTGAACTGCGTCGCGCGGGTCCTGTTCGAGTATCGTCCTCCGACGACCGAACCCCTCTTTGTGATGTCGCATACTTTAGCCATAATAGTGATGTGTGTCGTATGCTATCATAAGGGTCCCAATAATTCAACATATGATCTCTACTCTGACCATATTCTCCATAGCCATACTGATCATGTCCGTCATCATCCATGAGGTCTCTCACGGATTCGCGGCCGATATGCTGGGCGATCCCACGGCCCGCCTCCAAGGCAGGTTGACCTTGAATCCTCTGAAGCATATCGATCCGGTCGGATCCATCCTCGTGCCGCTCGTCACGTCCATGTTCGGTTTTGCATTCGGCTGGGCCAAGCCCGTCCCGTACAATCCATACAATCTCAAGGATAAGAGGAGAGGGGAGTTTCTTATCGCCGCCGCAGGCCCGCTCTCCAATCTGCTGATCGCGCTCGTATTCGGCACGATCATCCGATTTGCTGCCGCAGGCGCCCTCACGCCATTCATCGAGATATGCTCATATATAGTGACGATCAATATCGTGCTGGCGGTATTCAATCTGATACCGGTGCCTCCGCTCGACGGATCGAAGCTGTTCCTTTCATTCTTGCCCGATCAATTCGGCGCCTTCCGCCAGGCTCTCGAGCGTTTCGGGCCGATCTTCGTCATGATCATCGTCATTTTCCTATGGCAGTTCGTCTCGATCGCGATCCCGCCGCTGTTCAGGCTTTTTACGGGGTATTCCTTCTAAGCATCATCGGTCCCAAAAGGGTATTGACACTCTATTCTCACGGTACTATATTGTGCATAGACCGTTCCGGCGCACTACGCTACATACTTGCCCCGGACGTTCGCGTAACAAGAGGCAGATTCGACAGCTGCCCAAAGGGTGTCCCGATGCTGCGACGCAGTCACAGCGCGCCGCTGTCGTCTGAATAACCGTGTCGGGCGCCCTGAGATTTGGTGGTTGGTTTGGTTCATAGTGGCGGTGCAGCCTATCTGCACCGCTTTTTTCTTGCCCGTTTTTCGCCCATATGATATGGTATGCCCACTGTCCTGTGGAGCCATTTCTACCGGATACGCACATTATTACGGCAAGAATGAGTAATCGCTGAGGCATATCTCAAGCCAAAAGCGGTGAAGAATTCAGAATTGCCACATTAACCGCAGTAACGCTGCATACCCTGCAGCCTTTTAGCAACGTATGCCTACGATCAATCAGCTCACCAAGTCCCATCGCCAGCGCTTCAAGAGGAAGTCGAAGTCGATCGCCCTCACGAGGACGTTCAATACGATCCAGAACAAGCCGAGCTTTTTCCCGGCGCCTTTCAAGCGCGGCGTGTGCGTCAAAGTGACCACAAAGGCCCCGAAGAAGCCGAACTCAGCTATCCGTAAGATCGCCCGCGTGCGCCTCACCAACGGCGTCGAAGTCACCGCCTATATCCCGGGAGAGGGGCACAACCTCCAGGAACACTCGGTGGTCCTCTTGCGCGGAGGCCGCGTCAAAGACGTCGGACTCAGATACTCGGTCGTCCGCGGAGTCTTGGACTGCGCCGGCGTAGAGAAGAGAAGGAAAGGTCGCAGCCAATACGGCAACAAGCGCCCGAAAGCAGCTAAAGCCTAACTATCATGCGAAGAAAACTCAACATAAAGCGCGAGCTTAAAGCAGACATCACCTACAATTCCCTCAAGCTCGGGAAGTTCACCAATTACATCATGGAGTCGGGCAAGAAGAATATCGCTCGCAAGATCGTCGCTGACTGCATGCTCGCCATCAAGGAAAAAGCCAAAGTCGAGAATCCGCTCGAAGTATTCGAGCTCGCCCTCAAGAACACCACGCCTGCCATGGAAGTCCGTTCGCGACGCGTCGGAGGCGCCAACTACCAGGTTCCTCGCGAAGTCAGGCCTGAGCGCAAGCAGTCTCTGTCGATGAAGTGGATCATCGAAGCCGCCCGCTCGAAGAAGGGAGCCCCTATCCACGCCAAGCTCGCCGACGAGATCATCGCCGCCTCAAAGAACGAAGGCGAAGCGGTCAAGAAGCGCGAGAACGTCCACAAGATGGC
>CAZSAV010000005.1:0-10217 GCA_964604805.1 uncultured Candidatus Saccharibacteria bacterium
GCATATAGATATAGGAAAGCGCCTCGCTCCGTTCGTCACCGTGTACAACCAAGACGGCTCGGGGGTCGCATCGACCGGATATCTCAGCGGGTCTGTGCCGGTCATACCTAAAGGCGTGCTCGAATATGCCAAGGCTCACGGGGACGACCGCCTGACCTGGCAACCGGCATCGACGACGCGCATCGCCGCGGTGGTGGTGCCGTATGCAGGCAAAGCGCCGGGGTATGTCGTGGCTGGCCGCTCGCTCCGCGAGGTCGAGAGCCGCGAGAGCTTCCTCGGCCTCGTCTTCGGCTCCGCGTGGCTCGGCCTCATCGTCATCACTCTGGTCATCTCTATATATTCATATGTCGCTCTGCGCAAAGACCAAGAGCTCGACGGCCTCTCGACGCTTTCCTGATATACTATACGCATGAATGAGAAGCTCGTTTCGCTCGAAGAGACCGCATTTTCCATATTCGACTATGTCCTCATAGCCGCCTCGGCCTCGTCTTTAGCGGCTTCTTTTTTTCTCCGGGCAGGATGGCCGAGCGTCGCTCTCGAAGTCTTGTCGTTCGCGGGCCTCATACCGGTCGCATACAGCGCTTTCCGTTCGCTCATAGAAAAGTCTCTGTCGGTCGACCTTCTTGCCGCCATCGCCCTCGGATTCTCGCTTCTCGCCCATGAATGGTCCTCGGCGGCCTTCATCACTCTCATGCTCGCTTTCGCTCGCGTCTTCGATCGATCGACCGAAACCCGCGCCAAGAAGGCCATATCGAGCCTGATGAAATATCATGTCGAGCTCGTCAGGATCAAGTCGGGAGAGACCGTCACCGAAGCGCATGTGAGCCAAGTCCGCATCGGAGACCTGGTCATCGTCGATTCTGGCGACCGCATGCCCGTCGACGGCATTGTCGTCTCTGGCACCGCCGATGTCGACGAATCGTCGCTTACCGGCGAGAGCGAGCTCGTCCCGAAGAAAGCAGGAGATAATGTCTATACCGCTACGGTCAACGAGTCGGGCTCGCTCATCGTGAGGACCGAGAAGATAGGCAAGGATGCGACGCTTTCCAAGATCATGGCTCTCATAGAAGAGGCCAGCCGCAGCAAGAACAAAGCAGAGCGCGCCGCCGACAAATTCACCCAGATCTATATCCTCGCCGCTCTGGCGACCGCCATCGCCATGTATCTCATCGGCTTGTCGGCCCATGTCATCCTAGCCGTCCTCCTCGTCGTCTGCGCCGACGACATCGCCGTCGCCGTGCCTTTGGCATTCACGGCCGCCATCACTCGAGCCGCCCGCAGGGGAGTGATCGTCAAAGGGTCTGCCGCTTTCGAACAGCTCTCGCGCATGAGATATATCTTGGCCGACAAGACCGGCACTCTGACTCGAGGCAAGCCCAAGGTCATCGATATCAAGGCATACGGACCCTGGTCTGCTGACGCCGTGCTCGAGCGCTGCGGCATGGCCGCCTCCGAGTCGCGCCACATCGTGTCGCGCGCCATCCTCGAATATATCGCTGAAAAGAAATCGCATATCCATGCAGCCGACGAGTTCAATGAGGTCCCTGGCCAAGGCATCGTCTTCCGCCATGCGGGCGAGGATATGCTCTTCGGCAGGCTTTCATTCATGGAACAGAAAGGCGTGCCGGTGCACGAAGAATTGAAGCGCGCTATCATCGCCGAGAAAGATGCCGGCCGCGGCGTAGCTGTGCTCGCAGTGAATGGCGCTGTCGCGGGCCTTCTTTCATATCAAGACGAATTACGTCCGCGAGCAAAGGAGATCGTAGCCGAGACACAGGCTCTCGGCGTCCGCGAGTGGCATATGCTCACGGGCGATAACGAACGCGCCGCCAAAGCGGTAGCCGATATGATCGGCATCAAGCACTATCATGCCAATATGACGCCCGAGACGAAGGTGGAATTCGTCAGGCATTTTGAGAAGGAGCGCAAGAGGGGCGACATCGTCGGCTACATCGGCGACGGCGTCAATGACGCCGCTTCTCTGTCGCTCGTCGACGTGTCGATCGCCATGGGCGGCATCGGCTCCGATGCGGCCATCGCGGCGGCGGATATCACCATCATGAAGGACAGCCTCGGCCGCGTCCCTGAGATCATCGGCATATCGCACAAGGTCATCAATGTCATGCGCTGGAACTTCATCATCTGGGCCGTCACCAACTCGATCGGCCTCGGCCTGGTCGCATTCGGCATCATAGGCCCTGCCGGCGCGGCTACATACAATTTTCTCACCGATTTCATCCCTATCGCTAATGCTTTGCGCGCAGGGAGGGGGAGCAAAGAGAATAGGATCCTGAAAATCCCGAAACAGGCCTCAACTCGGTCATAATAGGACGCACGGCCCTCCTCTTGACAGTAACGATAAATTCTGCTAGTGTGCGAACAGAATAATATGGCAGTTTGAAAGCTTCAAACCGCAGAAAACCGCGAGGAAATCTCGCGTAGAAAAGTAGTGAACCAAACAACAAGAAAGGATAGACATATGAGTCTTACGCCAAACCGACGCACGTCCGGAACGCCAAGCGCTGTTCCGTCCGCGTCATCAGCTCCATCCGGTCCTTCGTCATCGAATGGCGGGGCGCCTGAGAATGGTAACGATCTCGATTCCATATTCAATCTGGGCGCGAGCGGCGTCCAGGAAGATATCAAAGCCGCGCCCGCCCGGGTCCGTCGCACGGTCGTCAAAGCCGTCGAAGACGCCGAACAGAGCGTTACAAAGGCAGGAAAAATCGATCCCGCGAAGATTCGCGAGAAGATCCTGAGCGCCGACTTTGATTCGGTCCAACAGCTGGCCGACGCCGAAGAAAAAGACTTCGCGAAAGCCCTCGAAGACCTGGAAGCGGTGTCCAATGAAATGGGCGTCGATTTCCAAAAGCTCATCCAGCCGTCTGAGGAAGAGATGAGCCTCGTCGCGAACGCGAAAGCGGTCGTAGCGAGTCTCGAGACTCAGAGGAAGGGAAAGGAGAAATCCTGGAACGTCCTCGGCAGCCGCGATCGCGCTCTCGCGCAGATCGACCAGCAGCTCACCGAAGCGCGTCAGAACATCATTACTGCCGAGACGAAGGTCAAGCAGATGATGCGCACGCGACTCATGTCGGCGAAAATGGACGCTTCGATCAATGCGTATGTCGATGTCAGCAACAAGACTGTCGAGATCATGAAGGCCCGCGTCATCGACGTCGGCACTCATGTGACGATGCTTCAAGAGCGTCAGAATGACGCGCAGAAGCAGAAGTCGGAAGCCTCGACCGCGCTCAAGAAGCTGATCGACGAGCTCAAAGGCAAAGAAGCCGAGCTCAAGATTCTCGAAGACGACTTGACCGCTCTTACGAACGGGACCCCCGAATATACTGCCAAGGAGAAGGAGATCCTCCAGCTCCGTAACAAGATCGAGGAAGTCCGAGGGAATCGCGACGTCGCGCTGGCGAAATTCGAATCGAAGGAAAAGTTCCTTCAACAGCTGTCGGTCAGCCTGACGACGCTCATGAACCTCCGCGATACGCACAAAGCGCGCATCGTCCGGCTCATGTCCGATACCCAGGAGCGCGGCGCGACGTACAAAGCGCGCCTTATGGCCATGAAAACCATGGCCGACCAGCAGTTCGACGCTATCCTGAACAGCATCGGCGAGACGCTCGACCAACAGACGCTCGAATATATGGCGTCGGTCACGGTCGCGGCAACCGACGCGCTCATGAAGCAGTTCGAGGCGCACCCGGAAAAACTCCGAGAGCAAGGTGTCGTGCTCAATACGCTGGCTGAGAACATGGCGAAGCTGCGAAAACGCGGTTCCAATGTCCTCAAGGAAGGGGGCGACCGGTACGGAAGCGATCCGGCTGCGTCCTCATTCTCCAGCTACAGCGGAGACGAGCCGACTGCCCCTGGAGCCCCTGCGGCGCCGGAAGATAAGCAGTAGCTCCCCGATGGAGCACGAGGGGTGGAGCACGCGCTTCGCCCCTCTTTTGTTATTTGGTCAACTTACAACAGAAAGGAAACATATGGCAAACGGGGATTCATTTCTGCCCATCACGATGAAAGAGCTCGAGTCGCACATGGCGTGGGCGAATCAAGTGATGAAGGCGGCGCAATGGCAGCCTCAACGGCGGCTCATTCGCGGAGAGAAGGGGCTCAACATCGATCAGATCAGCGCCCCTGAACAGACGCGCGAAACGGTCAGCCTCCTCGCACTCGCTCGAGAATTGAGCGGCGGGACGGAGATCTTGACCTCTGAAGTCAATCGCGTCCTCGAGGCGATCAGGAACGGCGTCGCCATCGGCATGTATGTGTCGCAGCAGTACGTCAAACGCTCGGGCCTCGAGGATCTGCAGCAGCAGAATCGCAGCCAGCAGATGAGCTCGGCACAACAGGCCGAATTCAATAGCAAGACGACGGTCGCTTCGGCGATCGCGATCTTCGTGGCGTCTTCCTTCATCGCTCGGGAGCTTTCTTCTTTCGAAGACGGCAAGGTCTCGGTGATCAAAGTCGATTACACCGGAGTCCCTGAACTGGTGTTCAGGAGCCCGCAGAATGCGGTGCTATGCTCGCTGTATCACTTCGCGCGCTATTGCGCGCAAGAATCAGGCGTCGTCAACAATGGCCTCGAGATGGTCAAGCTCGCAGTCGTGTACTTCAGCGCGGTATGCGCTGAGATCCACGACAAGGCTGGATCGTTCGCATTCAAGGAGCCGTTCGACGAAGTATCCTACAAGCTCGAGAATTCCGACTTCATCGTCAAAGGATTCAAAGAGATCGATCATACCGCTGTCGCGAGCGTGGAGTTCCGGAAGGTCGAATTCAGCGAGATCGTCGGCAATCGCCGCGCCAAGCATTTGGCATTGCGCATGGCCATGATGCTCTGCTGTTACGACCTCAAACGGAAACGCAATCCCTTCCTCGACGTCATCAAGACGTGGCTCAATGTCCGGATGGGATATGGCAAGCCGGGCACCGGCAAAAGCCTGCTCATCGCCGCAGTCGCGACGAAGATGAAGGAGCTCGCCGATAAGCTCGGCATACCCTTCCTCTTCCATCCGATGCCGGCAGCGATCGTCTCGACCTTCCAAGGAGGGTCGGCCGAGCGCATGGAAGAATGGATGCGGCGGCTTCGGGACGACGACAAGATCGTCTATGGGCCGATCGACGATGCCGAGAACAACTTCATGAACCGGTCGCGCGAAGGCGTGTCCGCGGGCGTGAGGGAAGTGATCTCGGTATTCCTTCGAAACACAGAAGGGGCCTCGGCCATCATCCGCGGCAACGCGGTCATCGACCTCATGACGAACCTTCCCGAGCTCATCGATCCCGCGGTACTGTCGAGGATCCAAGCGAGGTTCCCCATCGACGGGGCTCGCACGTTCGAGGATTACCTCGACCAGGACCGTTCCTGGTGGATGGGGTTCGACAAGCTCGACCCCAAGTTCGTCTCGATGTCGAATACGTCCAACTACGTCTTCTTCGAAGCTCAACGGAGCATGAGGACGCTCGTGGATCTTGAAAATCAGGACGGCGACTATGCCGTTCGCGATCCAAAGATCCAGGAAGCCATCGCTATCGCCGAGAAGAAGTATCGGCCGGACGACCACGGGTTCTTCGGCCAGCTCTATCTCGAAGTCAGCAGGATGTACCCGGATTTCTCGTCGAGAGACCTCCGCAACATCCAGTCAGCCTTCGATGCCCGGGTGTACGACTTCGACCTGCCGCCCGAATGGTTCGACGACACCAAGCTGTTCTATGAGCTCGATTACGACCGAAAGGTCGAGCTGCACAAGCAGGAGGTGAAGAAGAACCGGAGGGGGCTGGAGTTCTCTGACAGCCGCAGGCAGGAGGCGTACCGGTAGCGCGATGCCCTCGCCTCGATCTCGAATGTCGACTTCGAGCGCCAGGTAGGCGAGACCGTCAAACGGTTCGGCATCCAAGAGGAAGCCTCTCGCCGTTTCAAGGCCTCACTAGGGCCAGCGAAGCATTAGTTCACAGGCGCTTTCGACGAGTTCGAAGGCGCCTTTTTTGTACAAAATCAGAGCCAAAATCGAGATATGCGCACCATTGACAAATCCAAAAAAATATGTAGACTATTTAGTAAATATATCCAACGATTTGTTCGTTGAAAACCAAAAACGAAAGGGAAAGACATATGCAGACACTGATAGATCATAGCGGCTGGTACAGCTTCTGCTGGATGGCATTCTATGTCACATTCGGCATCTTCTGTTACATCCTTGACCGGATGTACATGCCTCGCTTCTTCACCTGGTGGTACAACATGTTCCACGAGAAAGAACGGCAGCTCGTGAAGCCGATCGGCTTCATCTACGGCCATCGGACGGCATACAAGTTCGTCTTCGCGACGATCGTCTCGACGGTGCAATCGCTCACGCTCTTCTTCTGGTCCCAATTCCACTCGAACCCGTTCGTCGAACTGGTTCTGTGGTTCTTCGAGATCCCGGCCATGGTGCTCGGCTTCGTCGCCGGATACTGGCTGTATCCCGTCTGGGAAAAGAGGTTCGTGCTCTACAAGGCGGCTGATCTGCTCGACAAGAAAGTCGAGGAGCGCCACCAAAAGCAGGAAGAAGCGAAAGCCGATCCTGCGTTGGAGACGAAGCCTGTGGTCGAGACGCCCAAGCCTACGGCTGCTCCGGTTCAGGCTGAATCGGCGCCTATGCCCGTAGAAACTCCTGAGTCTCGCGCCAAGGCGGCGCGAGAACGGCTCAAGAAGTATGCGTCGACGGGAAGCAATTGAGGCTGAATATGAATCAAAACCACATAGAAGTCCAAGCTGAAGTCACGCCTGTTCCTCCCCAAGAGGCGCCCCGGCGGCACGGCCCGCTCTATTGGTTCATGGTGAACCTGTGGAGCAAGCTCGCCGATTTCGGCAAGCGGCACAAGAAGCTCTCGGCGGTCTCGATCGTCTTGATCGCCTGGACCATCTTCGTCTTCCGCGCGTATTGGCAGCCGGCCATCGTGGCCGCGCGCATCCATACGCCGGAGATCCTCGTCATCGTCGGCTTCGGCTGGCTCTTCCTCCGCAGCCTGCGGAAGAAGAAGTTCAAATGGGCGCTCTCGATCGCGGCGGTCCTCGCCGCACTCATCGTGATGCAGCTCAAGATGGACCTGCCGCCATTGCGGCATGTGACGCTGTACTATCGGTACCTCATGCTGCATCCGGTCGAGCTCGTGCAATTGCCGACGACCGATCATGAGCGCATCCAGCCCTTGAATTCCATCCGGGTCCTCGGCAGCGAGGCCATGAAGGAAGTCGAGCAGGTCAGCGAGCCGCACTTCGTGCACGTCGCCGGCCATTCGGGGGACGACTATCGCTGGACCATGGGCATCGAGCCCATGTATACCTGGCCGAAATTCTTCGGCCGGGTGAGCGAAGTGCTCGACGTATCGGGCTTGGCCTCGTCGCCGAACTTCTCGGGACAGAACCGGGTGCCGGTCTCGTTCCGCGTCGGCGAAGGGCTCCATATGGGGAGGAATTCTCATGTGGCGACCATACGCTCGCTCGGGCTCCTCAGATTCTTGTCGTACAGCCCGCGCGACGTGCGCTACCTCAAGGACGACCAAGGCAAATGGGTGCAAGTCGTCTCCTTGATCCGCTGGCGAGGCATCGTCTTCGTCTGGCCGGAATTCGGCGGCGTGCAGGTCGTGCATCAGAGCTCGGACGCTCTCGGGGACACCATCCTCGGGGCAGTGAAGAGCATGTTCGTCGGAGACGGCGAATGGATCCGGCCCGAAGACATCCACAAGCACACGTACCTCCGGGGACAGAACAATGTCCCGTTCGAGGCCACTCGGTACATGGCCATGAGCCTGAGGTTCCAGACAGGGTTCTGGACTCCGTTGCCGCTCTATCACAAGGGCGACATCAGGATACCGGACCTGCCGGGCGACCAGAACGATCAGCCGTTCTGCGTCTACTTCAAGTTCAGCCCGACCAACAGCTCGTCAGCGGACGATAAGCTGTATGACTATTTTGCTTTGGAGCCATATCACGACTCCAAGGCCGGATTGAATACCAGCTTCTTCGTGCCAGCGGACGGCATCGGAGCCCCGGTCGTTTACCAGCACTTCAAGGTCAACGAGGCGCTCACCGGCGTCTCAGCCATCGCCCCCAAGGTGATGGAGTCCATGAAGCAGTATGACTGGGAGCAGTCCCAGCCGGTCGAGCATCGGCCGTACATCAGATTCATCGATGGCAAGCTCAGGTTCTTCTGGTTCACCTCGGTGGTGACCTACAAGGACAAGAAGCATGCCGGGCAGAAGGGATTCATCGCTGGCTCGACGCCGGCTATCACTTTGACCGACGCTCTCTACAAAGGGGTCGTCTGGGTCAATGCCGATAAGGCCAGCCAATGGCCTGAGGAGCTCCATGCCAAATTCGGCGACGTCTGGAAGTCGAATTGATCTCACAAGGCGGTTCTTCGGAGCCGCCTTTTTTGTCGCTACAAGGTGTCACCTCGACATGTCGAGGTGACACCTTGTCAGGGTACTTTACAAATATATAATAATATGTTACTGTCTATTCCAGTAAGAACGCAATTTACAACGAAAGGAACCATATGTCTGGGAAATTGATCGATGCGCTCTACGCCATCGTCCTTCAGTTCAGATGGAAATACATCACCCTCCTCATCCTCGGGTTCTTCTTTGCAGGATGGTCAGGAATGAGATATTTCGAGCCGACGAACGAGCTCGTGCAGCCGAGCGTGTATTGGTGGTATTACTTCACTGATATCATGCAAAGCGGCTACAGCGGGTATTCGCCGATGACGTTCGGCGGACGCGTAGTATCGATGGGATGCAAAATGAGCGGCGGGGTGTGTTTCCTCGCAGCCATCTGCAAGATCATCGGGTATGTATTTGAGCAGAGTCAGAAAAAAATGAAAGGATTATCAAAAATGAATCTCGAGAACCATATTGTTATCCTAGGTTATAACGCTGCGGAGACCGACGAGCTCATGAAACAGCTCACGTCAGATTCGCTCGTCAAGCGAGACATTGTACTCTGTACACGGAAACTCGAACAGAATCCGTATAACGGGCTGGTACACTTCGTTAGTGGCGACACGTCTTCGGACAGTGTCTTGGAGAAGGCATGCGTATCGAAGGCCTCATGCATCGTAATATGCGGGCATAAGAATGATCAACGAACACTGAACATCGCCATTGTAGCCCGCAAGATCGCACGCGTTGATGCGCACATCGTCGTCCATTTCGAATCGGAGGATATGATCAGGTATATGCACGCGATTGATCCAGCGATCGTGGTTGTGACCTCGTTCCGGTCGATGATCCTGGCGCAGGCAGTGTGCAATCCAGGTTCGACCAAGGTCATTCATGAACTCCTCAGCATCAACAATCCCGGGACAATCTTCCGAATCAATATTCCCGAATCAGTTCCGGAAGTGTCGTTCCGCAGCATATTTATCACCTTGCGCGACGTGTATCAGATGACGGTAATCGCGTATCTAGATTCGTATGCACCAAATGCGGAGTCGCATGTCAATCCTCCAAATAGAACAAGGATCCGAGGCGGCATGACACTCTTCTACATTGCCAATCATCCGGTCGACCGGATCATCGATTGGGATCTGATCGCCCCAATGACCGAAGACGAGCTCGTTGAAGCAATCTAATGTTCCACAGGGAGCCACTTTGGCTCCCTTTTTTGTACATGGATATCCTATAGCTTGTCCCACAAGGTCTCGAAGAGGGCAGTTCGAGTCTTTGAGAATTCCTGGTCGGCTACGACGAAGAGCGTGTCGTCCCAGCGGGGCGATATCATAGCGACGAAGTCTTCGGTGATGAGCTCGGTGAAGGAGATCTTGGCTCGCGCCGGCAGGAGCTTGGAGACGCGGTTCTCCTGAGGGTCTTTGGCGACGATCTTCCTGTTGTACGGCGTATCGGTGATGATCTGGCGGCTCGTTATGCCGAGCCGCTTCTTCTTTTGTATGATCGTCTCCAGTATGTATTTCTCGCGCACGAAATCTGTGAAGCTCGAAGCGTCGGTGATGATGCGGAATTGCTTCGTCTTGGAAGAGAAGATCATGTCCCATGTGCGCTTGAAGCCGGCCGGGCCATAGAGGAAATAGAGGCGCGGTTGGCGATATGATCCCTTGCTCGCTGCCGCAGAAATGATCCCGTCTTCGGCATCGGACAGGCGCTCCCTGATCCTTTGCAAGAGGGTAGAGGGGTCCTCCGCGATATACCTGATGCGCTTG
>CAZSAV010000005.1:10227-11682 GCA_964604805.1 uncultured Candidatus Saccharibacteria bacterium
CGCGGCGTATCTCGACCAAGGCGCCTTCGTCGAGGAGCTCGTTCAATACGTAGTAGATCGTCGTGCGCCGCACCCCGGAAACTTGTGCCAACTGCTGGACGGTCGCTTCGCCGAGCTCGAGGCCGGCCGCATATATCTTGGCGGCCTTTGGGCTCAAGCCGAGCGCCATGATGATGGATACGGCTCTCTTGGAAAGCTCATGGCTCAGGCCTTCTTTGCGCGCAATTTTCTGCATATGCCCAGTATATATGAGCCGGATTATTTTGTCGAATTTTTCGACAAAACCTATGTAACTTTGCCGTCATCGGAGCTATAGTGGCGGCAGAAAGGACATCCGATTCGTGACCATTCCGGTCATAGAAAAGGATGGCAGATCTATGAAAAATCGCACTGTCCTCTATATCGCAGGCTGCACCGGGTCCAATAGCCCTCAGACGCTCCGCATCAAAGGATCGTCCGAAGAGGGCTCGACCGAGATCGTCGTGAAGCCCATGGCGAGGAAGGTCTTCGGCACGCATACCACGTCGCTCGCTCTGGTCGACGGGGATATCGGATATCTCATCGATAATGGCTCGGGCGTCGGCCAGGCATGCGAATTCCTCATGGCCAAGAAGGTCTCGAAGGTGCGCATCCTCCAGACGCACTATCATCTCGACCACATGTCGGGCATGCCGCAGAATTCGATGCTCTTCACCAAAGGGATCGTCGAATGCATCTACGGCCCGCGCCTCGGCGCCATGGACTTCAAGAAGGCCATGAACGTGATGTTCGAGCCGTGGATGTGGCCGGTCTCTCCCGCCATGTTCGGCGTCGATCACGAGATCCGCTCGTTCGCCCCCGGCGACAGCCTGATGATCGGCGGCATCCGCACGCTCATGCTCAATCATCCGGGCGGCTCGGTCGCATATCGCATCCCGACCCAGCACGGCGACGTCGTCATCGCCACGGACAACGAGCTCGCCCTAGGCTCTGACATCCGCGCTGCGATGCCGGAATTCATCGCCGGCTCGCTCCTCCTCTATGCCGACGTGCAGTATCGCGACAGCGAATATGCCGGCCATACGGGCATCGGCACGAACGATACCAAGATGGTGCGCAAGAACTGGGGGCATTCGACGCCGCTCATGATCCGCACCATGATCGACCAGATGGCATTGCCGCCTGATATGATCCTGATCGGGCATCATGACCCCAAGCGGTCTGACAACGACCTTCTCGCTTTCGAAGCGGAGGTCAAGGCGGCTGATTCGGCTGTCGTGCCGACGTTCGCTCGCGAATGCCAGACCTATGACCTCGTGCCGCATCCGGTGCAGGCATGACGCAACAAACCCGCTTTCGGTAAAGCGGGTTTTTCTTTGGTACGCCGAAACCCGAGCTTGTCGAGGGTGAAGGCGACTTCGGTACGCCGAAACCCGAACTTGTCGAGGGTGAAGGCGACTTCGGTACGCCGAAGCT
>CAZSAV010000006.1:0-965 GCA_964604805.1 uncultured Candidatus Saccharibacteria bacterium
ATCCACTCAGGCTGCCAGACCTTGATGAAGACGCCGGTCACATCATAGCCGGCTCGCTTCAAAAGCGCCGCTGATACGGAGCTGTCTAAGCCGCCTGAAAGGCCGATGAAGGCCTTTTTATTTTCTCGAGTCATATGCATGTAACAGGCTAACATTCTCGCCTAATATGTCAAAAATACTATTGACATAATCGAATTTAAATACAATAATAATTTCAGCATTCAACAAAGAAAGGTCTGAAATGAATATATGTCTCGTAATTGACGATTCGAAGCCGTTTTTGACAGCGATCGCGTCATGCTTCAAGAGCAATCCTGCAGTCATCACCGCAGTCTGCGCTTCTGTGGAGCAGGCTATATCAGCCATCGAAGCCCATGCACCGTCTGCCGTCTTTCTCGATCACAGTCTGACCGAAGGCGGCAGCGAAGGATTCGAGATCCTCGATTGGATCGAAGCCAATCGCCCGAAGATAAAGGTCATCTCGATCACGAGCCGCACCGACGATGTGCTCAGCGAATATGTGCGACGCCACGTCCCAGTCATAGGAAAGAGCGATCTTGCGGCTCTGCGCGCTTGGGTAGAAGTCGCTTCTGTTCCCTAACCTCCTCAACCCGCTATCGAGCGGGTTTTTTATTGCACGAAAGGGCGAGCGCTACTGAAGATATTTCTGTTTGTTGGCGACGTGCTCGTCGTGCGTGATTGCGAAGTGCATCGCTCCTGAATTATCCGAAAGGTAGAACCAATATTTGGTCGTGATCGGGTTGATCGTATCCCTGATAGCTTCGAGGCCGGGATTGTTGATCGGCGTCGGCGGCAGGCCTTTATTCTTGTACAAATTATATGGAGAAGTCGTCGCCAGATCTTTGGTAGTGAGCTGGAGCGAGCCTTTGCCGAGGATATAGACGAACGGCGGGTCGACCTGGAGAGCCATGCCGGCATCGATGCGCTTCCAGAGCACCCCCGCG
>CAZSAV010000006.1:975-11625 GCA_964604805.1 uncultured Candidatus Saccharibacteria bacterium
CGCGATGGTCGTGCGGTCTTGCGCATTCAGGCTCTCCTTCTCGACGATAGAGGCCATCTTGATGATATCGCTCTGGGATCGGCCGAAACTGTGCATCTCCTGATATATAGAGTTTATCTTCTGGTTGAATGTCTCTTGCAGAGTGCGGACTATAGCCGCTGGCTTGGCATTGATGGTGAAGAAGTAGGTATCGGGAAAAAGATATCCTTCATAAGGCTGGGCCAGATACAGGAATCCGGCCGTATCGAATTTCGGCAGAGTGCGCCCGAGGATATTGGATATCTCTTTGACCGTCGCACCTTCCGGTATGGTCACTCTGACGATAGGCAGGCCTTCTGTGCCATGGACGAGACGGTAGGCTATTCGCAATGCAGATTCTGGCTTGGCGAAAAGATAGTCCCCGGCGATGATATGGTTCTTGCCGCCGAGCAATACCGCGTATGCCTTGAAGAGAAATGGCGAGCGTATCACGTCGTTGGCCGCGAGCTCGTTCGCGGCGGCCGAAAGGCCGACCTTGTCTTGGATGGTGACGATCTTGCCGTATGGGAAATCCCGCGGAGCGATGGACTGGATGACGACGATGAGGACTGCCGCGCACAAGAAAAGGACGGCCGCTTTGATCGCGACATGATATCGTGCGTATAGCCGTGCGAGTTTTTTGGGATTCATGATCGGGAAGCCAGGATATTATACCGGAAGATTGGCGGGAGCCTGGGCCTTCCTCGACGGAACGCGCTCCAATGTCGGCGTCGCAGCGACCGAGCCTGGGAAGTGGTAGATGGTGGCGAGCTCCTCGGTATTGAGGACCATCGGCTTGCTCGGGAACGGCGTATAGAAATACGACCTGCGGCGGTATGCCATGAGAGCGAGCATCGACTGCTTGTTCTTGCGCTTGTCTTGATAGTCTTGCCAGGGATACTCGAATTTGCCGTGCCAGGCTTTGCTCGGCTTGAAGCCGTTCAACGACTCTGAGCCGAACTGCTTGAAGCTGCCGACCAAGCCGCCTATGCCGAACGGGCCGTTGAATGAATCCTTCTTGGCGATGTATATCATGCGGATGCCGGCATCGAATGCGAACTTGGATATGCTGCGCTCCAATGCGGATATGACGTCCTGCTCCCCTTTGGTGAGGCGAGGCACGTTGGTATATTCCCCTTCTTTTTTGTCTTTATCCTCGATGGTCGTCTTGGTATCAGGGTCGCGGACCATGATCTCGTTCAAGATCTCTACGGCTTTGTCTTTCCAGAGGTCGGTCGTCTAGAAAAGATGCCCCGGCTTCTTTTGGTCGTTCTTGTGCGCGCGTATCGGAATCTGTATCCAGATCTGTTGGTTCGGGCCGACGCTGCCCAAGAATTCCAAGAGCGGAATGAGCGGGTCGACTTTGAATTCTTCTTTGGGATCCTTGTCGAGGCCATAGTCGACATACGTCTTGATCGGGTACGGGTCGTCCATGGTGAACTTGAGCTCGCCGGCCCACATCTTCATGGTCTTCGGGTCGAAGTGCACCGAGCGCGCATAGTCCTCGCGCTCATAGACCTCGATGCCCGGGAATTGCGAATACAATGCCGACACCAGGTTGGTCTTGCGGCGCTCTTCCATCCACATCATGTATTTGACCTGCCCTTCGATCGAGACGAGCTCGAGCGAATACCATGGCCTCGTCTCGCCTTTCCAGAATTGGGCGTACCAGTTGCCGTCGGCGGTATTGTGGAGCGCCGTCAGGAAGACCTCCATGGCGAGCGGAGATTTGAACGTGTCTTTGGGCAATTTAATCTCGAGGACGCAGTATTTGATGGAAAGGAAGTTCTTGGCGCGGACATAGTCGACCCAAAGCTCCCAGAATATGTGATAGAGGAATATGACGAGGACGATCGGAGAGAGGGCGATCGCATATTGGATCGCCTGAGGGAACATCGTCGTCTGCAACTCCTTGAGAAGGACCGGTATGGCGTCTGCAATGGACATGGCCATAGTATATCAAGGAACGCCCCCAAAGAAAAAGCCCATCGCTCGTTGGCGATGGGCTTTTTCGTCTGTCTATTTCTCTGCTGCGAGCTTGTACTTGCCGTCCTTGTCTTTCTTGAAATATTTGGGGTTCTGGAGGTTGACGACGATGGTGTTCTCTTTGACGTAGCGCTCCTTCATGACCTTGTCGATGATCTCTTCCTTGGTCAAAGGCCCGTTCTTCTCGAGTACCTGGGAGATGACGTCGCGGACGATGCCCGGGGCATATCCCCATTCGGCGAGGGCGTAGAGGCCGCGGCCGACGAGCACGAAGCGAGGGTCCTTGATGAGCTCGTTATGCGTGGTGGCTACGTGCGCCTTCTTGTTGAACATGGTCGTGATCTGCTTGGCCACGTCGCGGAAATGGATCGGAGATCCGTGCTTCCTGATGACGAGGAATGCGTAGTCGCGCATGCCCTTGGTCTTGATGTTCGGAGAATGAGCCACTCCCCAGTCGCCGAGCGGGTTCTTGCCGACGATCTTGGATATCTGGAGCCAGCGCTTCACGACTTCCTGGTTCTTGTAGCGCTCAGAGACGTCGCCCAAGTGCTCGAGGAATTTGGAGACCATTTCGGATTCTGGGAGGAGGTCCTGGTTGTTGAGGCTGCCATAGAGCTTGCGGAGGGCGTCCTCGACTTTCTTCGAGAGCTCCTCGTTCACATGCCAGCGATGGCGGAATTCGTCGTCTTCCTTGCGCTTGCGGAACGGCTCGCCCACGACGAGCAAGAAGAAGATGTTGTTCTGGAGGCTCTTGTCCTTGGACACATGGCCGAGGAAGTCGTCTTCGACGACGATGCCGCCGAGAGAGTGGAGGAGGGCTTCGATCTCAGCGAAAGCCGCCTTCTCCTGCTTGTACTCTTCTGACTTGCGGATATTGGAAATGGCGTAGTTCTCGATCTGGCGGACGCGCTCGCGCGTGATGCCGTAGGTCTTGCCGATCGCATCGAGGGTCATGCGCTTCTCGTCCTTGCCGAGACCGTAGCGGTGCATGATGACGTCGCGCGCGCGGTCAGGCAGGCTCGAGAGGAGCCTCTTGACGGTCTGCTTCGGTTTGAACGTTATAGCTGCTGTGGCCATGTGTGTGTGATAAGGCTCGATAATAAAAAATAAGGCTTCGAACTGCTACTGTTGTATCATTCTCTTGTGGTAAAGTCAATCTTATGGGATTTTGCTCGACTTTTCCCCGTCCTGAGCATCTTGGTACAATAACACTAAATCAGACAATATGTCAATTAAGGCCCTGTTTTGAGGACGAAATTGACGAGCTTCCCCGGCACTACGACGGTCTTCACGACCGAGCCTCCGGCGAGCCATTTCTGGACCTCGGGAAGCGCCATTGCAGCGCTCTCCAGCTCGTTTTTCGAGGCATCCTTCCCTGCTTGGAACGAGGCGCGCATCTTGCCATTGACCTGCACGACGACGGTCGTCTGGCTGTCCTCGGCGAGGCCTGCATCATATGCCGGCCATGGCGAGGCATGCACGGATGCCTTATGTCCGCATGATGCCCAGAGCTCTTCCGCGATGTGCGGCGCGAATGGAGCGAGGAGCTGGAGCACCGATTCGTATTGGCGCATGCTCACCGACTCCTGCCCTTCGAGCTCGTTCACCGCGATCATGAGCGTGCTGATAGCCGTGTTGAATCTCATGGCTTCGATGTCGTCAGTGACTTTTTTGATCGCTTTGTGCACGGCGCGGTCTCCGGCCGAGGTTCCGACAGCGACTTTTGCGCGCAGCTTCCACACGCGCTCGAGGAATCTGCGCGAGCCGGCGATGTTCTGCGTGTCCCAGGCGATCGGCTGATCGAACGGGCCCATGAACATCTCATAGACGCGGAGCGCATCGGCGCCGACCGCTTTGACCAATGCATCGGGATTGACCACGTTGCCCTTCGACTTCGACATCTTCTCCCCACCTTCGGCCAATATGAGGCCGTGCGAGGTGCGCTTCTGATACGGCTCCGATGTCGGCACGAGCTTGAGGTCGTAGAGGAACTTGTGCCAGAAGCGCGAATACAAAAGATGCAATGTCGTGTGCTCCATGCCGCCGTTGTACCAGTCGACCGGCGTCCAGTATGCGAGCTTGGCCGGGTCGGCGAAAGCTTTTTTGTTGCGGGCATCCGCATAGCGCAGATAGTACCAGCTCGAGCCGGCCCAGTTTGGCATGGTGTCCGTTTCGCGCTTGGCAGGTCCTTTGCAGACAGGGCATTTGACGTTGACCCATGAATCGATCGCAGCGAGCGGCGACTCTCCGGTGGCAGTCGGCGCATAATTCTTCACCTTCGGCAATTTGACCGGCAGTTTATTCTCGGGCACGGGCACCGCGTGGCTCACGATGTCGAATTCCCATGCGACGAGGCCGTTCTTCTCGATGCGAGCGATATAGTCGGGCGTGAATGAATACGATTCGCGAAAATCCTCGAAGGTATCGAACTTCTCCGAGCGCACGTGCGCTACGAGGGATTCGTCAGCGTACGCATCGGCGAGCGAATGATGCACCCGCTTCGACCTGATGCGCGCGACGAGCTGGTCCTTGATGCCGCCCTTTTTGTCCTTGTATTGGAATAGGACGAGGTCACCCGGCTTGATGTCGCCAAAGTATCGATCCTTTTCTTCAGGATTGAGGGCACGCGTCTCGATGGACTTCTGTCCGTCCTTGATCTCCTGCCAGATCGGCTTGTGATAGAAATTGATCGCAGCCGCGATGTTGCCTCTATTGGCAGAGACTGCGCATGCTTTGCAATGGACGACCGGTATCGGCTCTCCCCAATAGCGCTGTCGCGAGAATATCCAGTCGCGGAGCTTGTATTTGGTGATCCATGTGCCGCCGACTGCCTTGGCGATATCCTTCATGACTTCCTCGGACTTTTTGCCCGTGAAGGCGCCTGAATCGACGAGCATGCCGTATTCGACGAATGGCTTATCCAGATCGTTTGCCACGCCAGATGAGATGACGCGCTTGATCGCGAGGCTGAATTTCTGCGCAAATGCCCAGTCTCTCTCGTCGTGCGCGGGCACTGCCATGACGGCGCCTGTGCCATAGTCTGCCAAGACGTAGTCCGATATCCACACGGGCACTTCCTGGCCATTGGCCGGATTGATCGCGGTCACGCCTTTGAGCGCGACGCCCGTTTTCTCTTTCGTAGCATCGGTGCGCTCGATGTCGCTCTCGCTTTTAGCTTTGGAGATATAGTCGACGGCTTCATCCCTATTCTGGATAGCCGGAATGAGGGTCGCGACGAGCGGATGCTCGGGAGCGAGCACGCCGAACAGCGTATCTGGTCGCGTGGTATACACGGTTATTTCGCTCTTATTTAAGTTTGTCTCAGATTTCGCGTTTTTGATTTCGAATCTGATCTCGGCTCCTTCGCTCCTGCCGATCCAATTCCTCTGCTGGATCTTAATTTTTTCGAGGAAGTCGACCGTATCGAGGTCTTTGTCGAGCCTGTCGGCATACTTGGTGATAGCCAGCATCCATTGCTCTTTGTCCTTCTTCTCGACTGGCGTGCCGCAGCGCTCGCAGCAGCCGTTCACCACCTCTTCATTGGCGAGGCCGATAAGGTCCTTTGGGCACCAGTTGATAGACATGCGCTTCTTGTAGGCCAAGCCGTTCTTGAGGAGCTGAAGGAATATCCATTGCGTCCAGCGGTAGTATGCAGGGTCAGTGGTGTCGACTTCGCGCGACCAGTCGAATGAGAAGCCGAGCGCCTTGAGCTGGCGGCGGAACGTGTCCGTGTTGCGCTTGGTGACGATGGCAGGCTGTATGCCCGTCTTGATGGCGTAGTTCTCGGTCGGCAGGCCGAATGCGTCCCAGCCGATCGGATAGAGGACGTTGTAGCCCTCGCGCCTGCGTTTGCGGGCGATGACATCCATAGCAGTGTTGCTCCGGATATGACCGACATGGAGGCCGTCGCCTGACGGATACGGGAATTCGATCAGGGCGTAAAATTTTTGGCGATCGGGGTCCTCCGTGGCGATGCCGGCTTTGTCTTTGGCCCAGCGCTTCTGCCACTTTGGCTCGACCTTGAGGTGGTCATAGACGCCGATATCAGGCTTTCGTTTCGAGCTCGTGTCCATAGCGGACATCATATATCAATTTTGATTTTTGTTCAAAGAAAAATCCCACCGCCCGAAAGCGATGGGACTATTTCGTTAGGATAAGTCCGTCAACGTTTTGACGAACGAATAGATCACGACTGCTGCGATCACGAGGACGAGCAAGCCGTGGATCTTTTGCTCAGAGATGGAGGAGAACCGCTCCCGCTCTCGCCTGCGCGTTATCATGTATCTCATAGGGTAACGATGGTTGTTTGAAACTCGATTGCCGGCTATAATTATACCATACAATTTGGTACAATGCAACAGGCCGTCTGGTATGAAATTGTAGCGCATTTGGGGCTTTTTGTCGCAATATTGACATATAATAGTATATCGGTTACAGTTACACCGGAATGTTCGTTATGTGGTCCTCGATTAGACGTTTAAGCTACTCCTAATTTAGGCCTTTCATGCTCTGCGAACAATCCGGCCGCTCACACAGGTGGGCGGCTTTTTTATTTTAGAAATTGCTCTTGCGAAGCTCGTTCCCTGCGAATGAGAGCGTGAGCCCGATCGCCTTGGCGCGCAATGCCTCCACTGCTCGTTTGCGATCCGCTTCGTCTAGAGACTTCGCGATCGTGACGTGGATCGTCCGCTCTCCAGGCACATTGAATTTCATATTTGTCTTTGGATCGTTGAACAGCGCATGCACGCCGTCCTCATCGATGCCATGAGCGTGCAGGAATTGGATGAATTCCCGATAGATATATTCGTTGTATTCTTCCCCATGCGCGTCTGATTCCATAACGAGAGTGATAGCTTTCGGGCCGAGCGCCTCCGAGTCGACGACGGTGAAGGATCGCTCCTTGAGGCTGCGATTGGCGAGCCGGTCATAGAGATCCTGAAATTCGCCGAGCTCGAGCTCGTTCCCTGCTGGTCCGAGCATGGCTTTGAGCTTGTCGAATGACGGAAAATAGAATTCGGTCGTATGAAGGTAACTAGATTCGAGTATCTTAACCGATGACAGACCGAGCTTTTGCACGACATCCTGCATCTCAGCTATCGCAGCTTTGCTCTCCTGGTCGGGCAGCGATGCGATGTAATAGTCTGCGTCGGCGACTATCTGTCTTTCGAGGAAATCTCTGAACTCGCCGAACAGCTTCCTGCGGTAATGGTCGGGTATACGGACCCAACGCGAAAGATACGGGCCGAATATGGAATCGGGCGATGCCGCGCGCAGGTCCTCAGTCGATCTATTGTTCTTGAGGCGCTGTTCCATGGCGATGCGCCTGAAATAGCGGAATTTATATTCTTCAGCGATGCGAGAGGACTCGGTCTCCTCTTTGCCGACCGATTTTCCGAGTATCATATTGTCGGTATTGAAGCCGAGGAAATATGATCCGCAGGCACTGTCGCCCTGCTCCATGAATCCGCCGAATGGGAAATATTTCACGAAGTATTGGCCGTACGTGCCGTTCGCCTCATCGACAGGGATAGCCTCGCCGATAGGCTTCGTCGGATATGTTCCGCTGATGCGCTTTCCGCCGATCAATGCTTGCTCGAATTGGCCGCTCTTGGATGACTTTGCAGCCAGCCATTCTCGAGTTCCTTCCTTGTAGTCGAGGTTCCCGTGAAGGAAAAGCATCGCCTCTGCTTCCCCTTCGTCTTCTCCCGTCTCGAGGTCCGAGAGCGTCACCCTCGTTCGCACGTGCGGGATCGATCCAGGCGATCCTTCTTTGGCCTGCTTCTCGAGAGAGTTGATGTCGTAGCTATACATATTCCGAAATCCCTTATTGCTGAATATGATGAGCTGAGCGCTGAAGCCGTCGTCATTCACATAGTCGAGGATCATTGAGATCGGCTTGTCATGTTCAGGGATCGAATCGTCGCGGATCATCTCATCGAAGCGAGCAACGATCTGCTTGTTCAGGGCTTCTTTCGGATCCTTTTTATCCTTGAATACCGCCTCATATACCTGACGCACGTTCTCGCTCTCGTCTGCGACGATGACGATGTCGACGTCCGACATCTCGTTGGCGAGGCGTTCGCGCACGATGCGGTTCGTCTCGCCCTTCTTCATGGTGAATTGCTCGCGCTCGCCGCCTTCACGATACTGGCCGTCGACATATGAGCGCTTCGTGCCAGGTCCGCGCGTGTCGAAGAACATGCCCCAATTCAATGAGCCGGCTACGACGACTGCGTCGCTTCCGCCGACCACCTTGTCGATGACTTCATCGCGTATCGTGACGAGCTCGGCAGACGTGACGACAGCCTCAAATATCGAAGGCTCTCGCCTATTCCTCTTGCCGACGAGATTCTGAGGCTCGAGATAGGCGCGGATCGTATCCTTGAGGCGAGAATACTCTGCCTGTGAGGTCGACAAAGCCGTAGGATTTTCATCTTTGAGTGACGCACGGCTATCTGAATATGCGACCGCATCGATGACCTCGGATACATGGTGATATGCGTCTATGACAGCCTGCTCGAGCGTTTCGCCGTTCGCGACTGGCTTGTTGCGGATTTCTTCTACAACAGAGCAGAGATGCGCGTAGTTCGGATTCGAAGCGTCTTGGTGTTCGAAGCCGTCGATGAGCATCTCCGAGATCCGCGATTTGAGGAATTTTCGCTCGAAATTGACGGTCTTGGTTTCTTCATATCCTGCTTCTTCGTCGACCATGTCGCCGATCTTTGAGACGAGCGACTGATATTTCTCGAGAGCCTGAGAAAGCGAAAGCTCTGATTCATTGGGGACGATCTCAACGATGCCGGAGGAGGCTTGTTCCATATGGAGAGATTATAGCGCACTTTCGCATGTGTTTTGTCACAAACCCCCTATTGACAGAAATATTATGATCTGCTATACTGGTACCAGCTAAGTTCTTCCTGAGCCGGGATCAATAGGCCCCATTTTCGCAAGAAAATGACGTGTTTCGTAAGGTGGCTGAAAGAAACCTTACAGTTTAATATGTTATAATCGTGACAGGATCGAACTAGCGAAAGCTGGTCAAATCCAGGACACTCGGACGAAAGTTCGAGTGCCTCATTTTTTATATTTAAATTTTAAGCCTAAAAGTAAAACCCCACCTTCTATTTTTCAAGAAGATGGGGTGTGGATGAGTCCGCTATCAACATTTCCTCCGGTCGACGATAATTTTCGCGGCCCTCGGGTGATACTTGATTAGCTTACCGATTGCTACTTCTTCCGAGTCGCCGGACTCTTTGATCCGACTTCCTTCAAAAGAAGCATTGTAGCAACCGCCGTAGATCTTAATAATGATTTTTCGCATTGCTGACCTGCAGATTACATCATTATTATTTGATTGTCAATAGCTAAATCTTAAACTCTATGAGACTTCCATCTTCATAAAGTCTAAACCCCGCCACTTGCTTTCGCAAATAGACGGGGTTTCTTCGAGTGAAATCGCTCACGCAGCCGCAGAGGTCTCGAAGACGCGGTTGGAGTAGGTGTATTCGAACTTTGGGTTGCCACCGACTGCCTTGACCGCATCCGCGATAACCTCGCAGATTGCATATCCGATCTTCATCCCGAAGTTCTGCTCGAAGACTCGTTCCTCATCTTCGGTCAATTCCACCTTGAGACCCACGCCGTCTTTGGCGGGTGATGCCTCTTGGAGCAACTTTCCGATTTCCGAGAAACGCTTTCCTTCAAGCGATTGAGATGTGCCATTGATGTTCATGAACTCTCCTGGTTTGAAATGCTGGACAGCATCAGGATTTCCTGGTCCGCGAACACCATATCACACATCAACAACTCCGTCAATGATGGCTAGATTTTGAACTCTATAACACCACCATCTTCTTTATCTAAGAATTATGTGCTTAAACCACTGTTCTTGGAAGTGAACTGCTCGATCAATTTCATTATCAGCCATGGATATATCTTTTGGCATAACAACCAGTTTATCGTCATCATTATCTAATCTATGACGGCGCAAGACCCGGCTGGTTGCCGCACTTGCCACAATACCAGTAACTTTTTTAAGCGGTTGATCGGTTCCAAGATAATACGCATCCAAATCTTCTCCATCAGGAGCTTTTATTCCTTCGAGATAACCATAATTCACTTCATAGATGAATCCATGTTTTGGATGTTTACTTCCAAGCGGTCGATCGAATACAATCTCGACTTCTTTTCCAAGAAACTGTTTTGCCAATTCTAATGATTTTGAGTTTTGTATTTCCATAATTTTGCTAAATCTTAAACTCCATCACATCGCCATCCTTGACCACATACTCCTTCCCTTCCGTACGGAGCAATCCTTTCTCGCGAGCAGCGGCGAATGAGCCGGCTTTCAAAAGTGTGTCCCATTCGATCACTTCAGCGCGAATAAATTTATCTTTAAAGTCAGTATGTATAGCTGTGCCAGCCATCGGTGCACTCCAGCCGCGACCGATGGTCCAGGCGCGAGTCTCATCCTCCCCTGTCGTGAAGTAGGTAATGAGATCGAGGAGCTCATAGCCCTTCTTGATCAGGTTGTCTATGCCGTCATCCTTGGCGCCGAGACCTTCGCGGAGCTCTTTCTTTTCTGCGTCAGCGATATCCTTGAGCTCATGCTCTATGCCAGCGTCGACGATGACCCACTTGGCGCCA
>CAZSAV010000007.1:0-11114 GCA_964604805.1 uncultured Candidatus Saccharibacteria bacterium
TCGATGTAGGCCTGGCGGGACTTGTCGTCCAAGAAATCGGCCCCCGCCTCTTTCGCCAAGTCTGCAGCGTTCTTCTCGAGAACTGCCACCATGTCGGCAGGAATCATCCGCGTCACGAGGAAGCTCCGAAGAGCCTTCTCATCTGCGAACTTCAGCCTGGTCCTGCGCATCAGGTCATTGGCAGACGCCGCAGCGCCCGCTTCGCATTCCAGTCTGACTGTCGATCCTCCCTCGATAGGGATCCGGTATACTCCAGTATTTTTTGCCATGCTTGTTTCTTGTACTTCGCGCCGGCTCGTCTCGAGACCCCAGAGTTGCTCCGACCCTGGACAGGTCCTCGTCGCAGTCTGCGCTCCATACATCCGGGTCTAAAACTACCACATGCGCGGCGATTTGCAACCTATTCTGTGAATATCGAAAATACGTCTTCGCGGCCTATCTCGGCGACGCGGTAGAGACGGTGGTCGACGATAGAGTGATGGGGGCACCCTTTGGCTCGAGGGCTCCCTTGGTATAGACGACGCCGGCGTTCCAGAGCATCCAGCTCGTGAGGCCGAGATCGTAAGCCGCCTGGATCTGTGCGCGGACCATTGCAGGGGTGTAGACTGCGCCGAGATTGAAATCCTGCAGCCACGGTCGAAGCTTCTCGGGCGACGTCGACGCGCTCAGAGCTCGGTCGACCGCCCTTCCCATCGAGAATTTGATGACGTCATACGGATGCTCTGCAGGCTTGGCCAAGCCGAGATAGCCTTTGGCGAAATGAGACGGATAGACCATCGGAGCGACATAGTCGAAATTGGGCAATGCGTCGACGAGGACCTGCCCGATGCCGAGGTCGTCATCCGAGCTCGTCGTGAGGCCGAAGAGGTCTGCCGATATAGGTATGGAAGACGAGGCGAATTGCGAATGCAGATAGGTGAAGAAATCTTTCATGACAACGGTGCGCGGCCTGCCGTCAGACCATGAATATGCGACGTCCTTCAGATTGCCGTCGGATGGATACCTGATGTAGTCGAAGTTGAGCTCGTCGAAGCCGTATGCGTACGCCTGCCTGCCGATCGCAGTGAGGTATTCCCAGACGGGCTCGGCTCCGGCATCGAGCCAGTTTACGCCCTTGTAATCTTGCCAGACTTTCCCTTCATTGGTCTTGACCGCATATTCAGGATGGACCTTGATCAGATACGAATCTTGGAAGGAAGAGATTCGGCCGATGACGTAGATATTCTTCGCATGGAGCTCAGCGATATATTGCTGAATGTCCGGTATCCTATTCTCGACTGCGCCTGTCGCTTTGAGAGCGGGATCGTCGACGGGAAAACTGATCCTGCCGGTATAGTCCTTTATATCGATCACGACCGCATTGATCTCCGTCGTATCGAGGAGGTCGTTGATCTCGGCTCTAAACTTGGAATTGCCGGCCGCCCAGCTAGACATATATATAGCGCGCAAGGACTTCGGAGTCGGCAGATGGGTGACGACGATGCCGGTCGATGTAGCGACGGCTGCGACGACAGGCGTCGACGTAGCGACGTCCGTGAATTGGCTTGAATACGTGACTGTGCCGAGAGGCAAGAACCAGACGGCGGCGAAGCCTGCGACGAAGATGGCGCACGCGCCAAGGAGTATCGCTGCAATGCGGGTCGAACCGCTATCTCGCCACGGTCGGATCATTATGCTCGGGATTGGGGCTAGTAATGGGGCTCGTAATGGGGCTCGTCGGCGCAGGCCCTGCGCTCTTGTGCTCGACGTACGGCATGGCACGGGGAGCAGCTGAAGAAACTGGAGGACGGATGCGGTATGAGATAGCGATGATGAGAAGGCCGCAGACGACGGCGAACAGCTTGTCCCATGAATGCGGGAAACCGAGGAAAAGGAAAACGACGATCCACGCTCCGAGCAGCATCAAAATTTGGCGTTTAGACATAGTGTGGACATTATAGCGCAACATGCTAGTATGACGCCAGAAAACGAAAGACAATCATTACAGAAAGGCATGATATGAAACCATTGAAGCGCTCGTGCATCGAGCCGCTTCTCAGTGGCCCATGCATCGTGCGATGGAAATGCACGACCTCCGAGGACGTGTACGCAGCATTCATCCCCGGCCCCGCCAGCAAATCGGTCAATATCGATACCAACGGCGCTGGAGCAGAGGGAGCTATAACCAAGCTCACCATCGAACCGGAATTCTATTTCCGCATCACCCCCGCCGTCGACGTGAGCGGGCGCACCGGCGAGAGCACCGATACCTGGCAGCCTGTGCCGAACAGCCTGAGCCACGAGCCGCTCGTGCTCGAAAAGCCTCAGGTCATCGAGAGCAGGGACGACCATCTGCTCATTCGGGTCCACGACCTCACGGCGACGATCGAGCCTGTCTCCAAGCTCGTAGCGATCGTCCTGCATACGGCGTTCAAATACCATTGAGACGAACACTGCCGCTCGGCATTCCCGAGCGGCTTTTTTGCGCTTACTTAGAGACGATGACGACGAATTCGCCGCGGACCTTCTCAGGATTCCCTGTAAAATATGCCTCGACTTCTTCTGGCGCGCCTTGCGCTACCTCTTCGAAGACCTTCGTCATCTCCCGGCATACGGTGACGGTCATGCCGTCCGAGCCGTCTCCCGCTTCTTTTTTTGCGAGCGCTGCGAGCGACTTCAATATGCGATGCGGCGATTCATAAAAAACGACGGTGCGCTCCGATGCGCGGATCTCCTTGAACAGCGTTTCTCTGCCTTTCTTGTGCGGAAGGAATCCCAAAAAGACGAAATCGGCGCACGGGACGCCCGCGATCGAGAGCGCGGCGGTGAGAGCCGACGGGCCGGGTATGGCTTCGATCTTGATCGTCCCCGCAATGAGCTCGGCTTTCAATTCCCTGCGCACCGCCTTCACGAGCTCGGAGCCAGGATCGGATATCCCTGGCGTGCCCGCATCCGAGACGAGAGCGATATTCTTCCCTTCTTTGAGAGATGCGATGGCCTCGTCTACTCTCGAGAGCGAGCTATGCGCATGGTATGAGCGCGTCGGCGCCTGTATGCCGTGCTTCGCGAAGAGCACCTTGGTCGTGCGCGTATCTTCGCACAAGACGAGGTCCGCCGCCCGCAGGGTCGAGATCGCCCGAAGCGTGATGTCTTCGAGATTTCCGATCGGGGTCGATACGACGGATAGCGTTGCCATGGATGCACTCTACTATCCTTCAGGCAGCATGACAATGAGGCCTTCGGCCGCCTCTCATTCTCCTAGACGGATGCCGAGCGCTGTATTAGACTGGATTTATGAACGCCGAGAACACAACCGTCGTGTATGTGACCCGCGAAGTGGAGCGCGCCCTCGGCATGGAGCCTCATGACAGATACCGCATCGTCACCAACGATACCCCCTACGGCCAGGCCGTCGCCTCGGCATATCCCGGCCTCGTCACCCTGATCAAACCGAGCGACAAAGGCCTCTTGGGCACCGGCGAATTGCTCGCTCACTCTGCCACCAAAGCGCTCCTCAAAGAGACCGGCGGATCGGTGCTCGTCTTCAAGAACACCCCCCGCGTCGAAGCCGTCCTCGCCGGAAGCGGCCTGCATATCATCAACCCGAAGTCCACGATCGCTGAGCGGGTCGAGAACAAGATCAGCCAAGTGCGCTGGCTCGGCGACACCGGAACCAGATACCTTCCGCCGCACGCCATCAAAGTAGCCAAGAGCATCACCTGGAAGAGCGCGGAGCCGTTCATCGTCCAGTGGGCCCATGGCCATACCGGAGACGGCACGCTCATCGTCAAGGATATGGACGGCTTGCGCGCCATCCAAGAGAAATTCCCCGAGCGCATCGCCCGAGTCTCGGCATTCGTATCGGGGCCGTCATTCACCGTGAATGCGGTCGCGACCGGCAGCCGCACCCTCGTCGGCAACGTGAGCTACCAGATCACCGGCATGCAGCCGTTCACCGACAACCAATTCAGCACGGTCGGAAACGACTGGGGGCTCGCCAAACGGATGCTCGATGCGGGACAGAGGTCTGCGATCGAATCCTTGGCCCAAGAGATCGGCGCCAAGCTCCAAAAGGACGGGTGGCGAGGCCTCTTCGGCATCGACGTCATCCTCGACGCGGCCACCGGCAAGATCCGCCTCATCGAAGTGAATGCGCGCCAGCCGGCGTCGACCACGTTCGAATCCCACCTGCAAGACGAAGCTCGAGCGGCAGGCGCGCGCGGCCTCACGTCCTTCGAAGCCCACATCCGCTCCCTCCTCGGCATGCCGATCGACCAGGACCTCATCGAGATCTCCGACGGCGCGCAGATCGTCCAGCGCTTGACCAAGGGCGTACAGAGCGTCTTCGACGACATATCAGATTCGCTCCGATCCAAAGGCTACGACGTCATCTCGTACGAGAACACTGCATACAATTCCGACCTCCTCCGCATCCAATCCAAAGCGAGCATCATGGAGGCGCACAACTCATTCAACCAAAAAGGCAAAGACATCATGAATGCGGTCAAAAGCTCTCATATCAACCTCCGCGTCTGACCGGCGTGATACACTATATCGCATGAATACAAAGACGATCTCAGCTCGCGCGCTCTCGGTCATCGACCAATATATGCATTTCAAGGCAGGAGCCGCCGTCTGCTCGGTGCCCTATTTCAATAATAGGACGACCAAGAGCCGCGCCGGCTTACGCGCCTATATCGGCAAAGGCAGCCCGCAAGACATATTCGATGAAGTCCAAGCTCTGGCAGCCAAATATCATATCGATATATCCGCCCTAGCCGACGAGTCCTTGAAGAAGCTCTTATCAGACTCCAATATCGGCATCGAATGCTCTGGCTTCGCCTATTATGTCCTCAATGCAGAGAGCGAAGAGCGCGGCGCGGGCCCGATCGACAAGCATATCCACTTCGTCAATTGCACCGGCCTCCTCGGCAAGATGCGCTGTTCCCTCCGCCCGGCGGAGAACTGCGACGTGGCCACGCTCGCTCATGACAAGAACAGCTCGATCGTTCCGACATATGAATTGGCGCCCGGTGACGTCATCGCCATGACCGGAGACGCTGAAGAAAAAGAGCGCGACCATATCCTGGTCATCCATCAGATCGAATACCAGAATTTCATCCCGATGAAGATCCACTACTCCCATGCGGTCGCCTATCCCGAGGACGGCGTCTACGGCACCGGCGTGCGCCAAGGCACGATCGAGGTCGTCGATGCCCACAAGCCGATCACCGACCCGTCATGCAGATGGATAGAGAACGGCAAACAAGGCGACGCCAACAGGCTCCATGTTCGCGCATTGAAATCCAAGACGGAGACGCGGAGGATGAAGTGGCTCCCTGCTCAAAGATAGCCCGCAATTCTCCTTGAATCGGGCCCTCGCCGCATGGTATCGTGATATCCATGATAACCATACTGCAGGGCACGGCCGATCTGGCCTATATACTCGGCTTCGCCATCATTGGCACGGTCGTAGCCTTCGTCTGGGCGCCCCTCCTTTCCAAGGTCCTCTACCGCTTCCGCATCATCAAAGGAGCCAAGACCGAGCTCGCTTCGCTCGGTTCGCATGCATACAAGGCCAATACCCCGGTCATGGGCGGCCTGCTCGTCATCGTCACCGTCGCCGTATTGAGCATCTTCTTCAACTGGTCGCGCAATTTCACCTGGGTGCCGATCGGCGTCATGATCCTCTCGGCAGGCTTGGGCGCCATCGACGACTTCATGAACATCTATGGCCGCGAGCGGCAGTCTCGCAAGATGAAGCACGTCCTCGCCCTCATACGCGTCCATAAAGAATGGAAGATGCGCGTCTGGTATGCGGTCACCCTGCCATGGACGGCCTTCAAGCGACTCTCAGTATGGTTCGGCTCTCGCCCCGGCAAAGGCGTCTTCGTCCACGAGAAGCTCGTCCTCCAATTCATCGCCGGCGCCATCACCGCATGGTGGATCTATGCCAAGCTCGGCCCGGCCTGGCACTATATATATCTTCCCTTCAATCTCTCGATCAACGCCGGCATGTTCATCGTGCCCATCATCATCCTCATCGTGATGTTCACCGCGAACGCCGTCAATATCGCCGACGGCATGGACGGCCTCGCCGGAGGCACGCTCATCATAACCTTCAGCGCCTTGACCCTCCTGTCATGGATCAACGGCTTCGGCGAGATCGCCATCCTGAACGCCACCACCGTCGGAGCATTGGTCGCCTATACCTATTTCAACATCAAACCGGCGCGCTTCATGATGGGAGACGTGGGCTCGCTCGGCCTCGGCGCACTTCTCGCCGTGAACGCCATGGCCATCGGCGAGACGAGCTCGCTCTTCTTCCTCGGCTTCATCTTCTATGTCGAAGCGCTCACCGTCATCATCCAAGTCGTATCGCGCTACGTCTTCGGCCGCAAAGTATTCAAGATGGCTCCCCTCCACCACCATTTCGAGCTCAAAGGCTGGAGCGAAGAAAAGACGGTCATGCGCTTCTGGGTCGTGCACTTCATCTTCGTCGTCTTCGGCTTCTGGCTCGCCCTGCACTAGAGATATGAACTATCTCCACTGGGACCAAACGACCCTCGCAGACCTCTCCGAAAAGAGCGTCGCGGACATGTATGCCCGCGGCTACGTCTTCACCCGCACCGGCAAAGGGGCCATGCAGCAGACGCGATCGGCGCGCATCGACCTTTCGCGCTTCGAGCTCTCGAGCGAGAACAGGCGCATCCTCAAGAAGACCGAAGGCATCGGCATGACGATCCACGAATTGCCGCTCGAAGGGTATGAGTTCTCTATCGCCAAGATGGCCAAAGACTTCTACGACGCCAAATTCGGTCCCGGCATCATGAGCGCGCAAAAGATAAAAGAGATGCTCACCGATCCGTCGGCCAGCAATTTCAATCGGCTCATCGAATACGCGCTCGAGGGACGACCGATCGAGGGAGCTGCCCCGAAGCGCTATCCCGGCATCGGCTTCGCTGTCGCGCGCGTCACCGGCTCGTTCATGCACTATTCATATCCGTTCTATGACATGAATGGATCGCCCAAGGACATGGGCCTCGGCATGATGATCCGCGCCATCCTCTCTGCCAAGGAAGCGGGACTGCGCTACGCGTATCTCGGTTCGCTCCAGCGCCCTTCTGATACATATAAGATGCAATTCGCAGGCTTCGAATGGTTCGATGGCGTAGATTGGCAGACGGATCTCGATGCCCTCAAAAAAGAGCTTGCTTCTGCGTGATCTACCTCGCTCTATGTATGAATAGGATCGCCAAAAGAGCCCCAAGAATATGGGGATAACTCTGTATTGACATATACTTTTTAAAGTGATATAATTGACATAGAGATATAGGTCGTTTCGGCGTGTGCCGGAGCGAACGAATAGCAATAGACAAAAACCAATAGAAAAACGGAAACATGTAATATGAAAACCATCCTGGCGGTTCTTCTGACCGCTTCCCTCGGGCTCGCCTCCCTCGGCGTCGCCATTGCCGCACCTGTCACCAACAAGAAGCCCCCGATCCTGACCGTAAAGGACGGGTCCGTACAGACATTCGCATGGGAATGGAAACAGGCCCCGGCCGGCGGATCAGCGAAAGTCGAGCTGCTGCGCCTGACCTCGACGTATAGCCAAGTCGCATACACCATCACCCTCGGCGACCAGAGCCTGCCCTCGGGCAGTATCAACTGGGTCGTCCGCAGGATCCAGTGGGGCGACGAGACGGACACATACCGTCTCCGCACGTCTTGGTTTGACATTAACGGAAAGTTCCTCCGTTCGAGCATGAGCCCGATCTTCAAGATCAGCACGGACGATGCCCCGAGCATCGACCTTGCTCCGCTCGAAGCGGTCAACTTGAGCTCCAATACGGTGGTCCGCATCCATTGGGACGCGAACCTGCCTGCCGGAGCCAAAGTCGCCATCGTGCTCGAGCCCGTCGGACAGCCCGGAGATCCTGCCAACATCACCGTCGCCACGACGGCGAACACCGGCGGATACGTCTGGCGCATCAATGGCATCCCTCCGGGGAGCTACAACGTGCGGCTGTTCTATGTCATCACCGAATACTCGTCCGATGCGGCGCCGTGCTACGGAGCCTACTCGGACGCTGTGGCTGTGACCGTCAATTGACGGCGCGCCTCGACGAGCCTCGCTTGCATGCAAGCGAGGCTCTTTTTTTCATATCGGATACGCTATACTGTCGGAATGGCAGATTTACCCAAAAAAGCGCATATCATCGGCATCTGCGGCGTGGCTACGAGCGCCATAGCTATCGCGCTTAGCGAGCGGGGCGTGGCCGTGACCGGCAGCGACAAAGGCTTCTTTCCCCCGGTCTCGACCGAGCTCGACCGCCACAATATCTCATACTATGCCGGCTGGCATCCCGAAAAGATGGTCGAGGGCGGAGCGCCTGATGCGGTCATGATAGGAACTGCCTCTGGCAGCCAGAACCCTGAGACAGCCAAGGCCGCCGAGCTCGATATACTGCGGTACTCATATCCAGAGATGCTCGGCGCCTATTTCGTCAAATCGAATTCTATCGTCTGCTCGGGCACCTGGGGCAAGACCTCGTCGTCAGCCCTCTTATCATTCATCCTCGAAAGCGCCGGCCTCGATCCGTCATATATGTTCGGCGGCATATCGCTGTCCCACGCTTCGTCCGCCAAACTGGCAGACTCGCAATGGAGCGTGCTCGAAGGCGACGAATACAAGAGCTCGCCGACCGACCTGCGCGCCAAATTCTTCCATTACAAGCCGACCCATCTCCTCCTCTCGGCGGTGTCATGGGACCATGCCGACCTCTACAAGACCGAAGCGGACTATTTCGCCGCATTCTCCGAGCTCCTCTCGGGCATGCCGCCGCGCGGCATGGTCGCCTTCTGCGCCGACAATCCCGGCATATTCAAGGTCATCGAGTCGTTCGAAGGCCTGAAGATCCCCTATGGCAGGTCGCGAGACGATTCGTCGCATGACACAGTGGCGCCGGCCTTCGCATACAAAGACGTCCGCGAATCGGCATCGGGCATAGGCTTCTCCATCTCGCACGACGGCACCTCATACGAGATTCATTCTCCCTTGCTCGGCGCATTCCAAGCAGAGAACATCACCGGCTGTTTCGCCATGGCCATGTCGATCGGCATCGAACCGGCCAAGATCGTCGAAGCCATATCGAAATTCCAAGGCCTCAAGCGCAGGCTCGAAAAGCGCCTCGATGGAGCTCTAACTCCCGCCGGCATCACCGTCATCGATGACATCGCCCATTCCCCAGAAAAAGCCTCGTCCGTGCTCAAGACTCTCCGCACGATATATCCAGGAACTATATTCGCCGTATTCGAGCCGAATACCGGAGGCAGGAAGAAAGAAGCGCTCGAAAAATACGCCGGCGCATTTTCGGATGCAGACTCGGTCATCATACCTCGCCTGACCAAGCTCAAGGTCGGAACAGACATCGCCGAAGCGCCCATCGAGGGCCCTGAGCTCGCCGCTACGATAGGCGCGAGCCATTCCAATGCAAAATACATCGAAGACGACGCCGAACTGGTCGCCTACCTCGTCTCGCGCACGAAAAAAGGCGATACGATCGCCTTCCTCGGGTCTCATGGATTCAGGGGGATGATAGAGGAAACAGTGAAGGCGCTTTCCGAAAAGCGCCCGTCCTGACGCCTATTTTCCTTCGTCGACGATCTCGGTCTTGACCGAGTCGCCGGATATCTCCTTGACGAGCAGCGTCATGCCGCAATGGTTGCATTCGATGACCATGCCGACGGCGAGAGCAGGATATCTCGAGAAATCGACGGCATTCTTGCATTCGGGACATATACAGAGAGAATTCATAGATTTGATGTTCTGATGGATCATAGAGACGAATAAGGCAGCCCGAGAGCTGTTCTTCCAATGATAGCGAAAAAAGTGTACGATGACAACATGATCACGCCGCATGAGAATCAGCCGGCATTGGCCGAAGCGCTCGGTCTCGCTGGCCTCTGCTTCAAGCGCGAAGACCTCCATCCATACGGGTCGCACAAAGGCAGGTCTATACCCGTCATGATCCAGTCGTACGCCGCAGCCGGAGACGAACGGTTCGCGATCACCGGCTCGGGCAATGCCGCATTGGCCGCAGCGCTCTATGTGCGGGAATATAATGCCGCCGCAAAAGGCCCTGCCCTGTCTCTCGACATATTCGCAGGCAACCATATATCTTCTGCGAAGCTTGCCAAGCTCAAAAACCTCGGCGACGACCATATCCGCGTCCTCATCAAGGAACGCCCGCTCCAAGCCCTGACTGAGGCGGTCAAAGAAGGCGCGCGCAGCCTCCGCCAGTCGACCGACGATGCCGCGCTCGTCGGGTATGCGTCGCTCGCAGAAGAGCTGGCGGAGATACCTGACCTCGGCGCCGTATTCGTCGGCACATCGTCTGGCACTACTGCCCAAGCGCTGGCCGCATATTTCAAAGACAAGAAGCTATCGATCCAAGTCCATATCGTACAGACCGCTTCTTGCCACCCGATGGCTCAGGAATTCGAAGCCTTCGACGGCATCGATGAGATATCGCTCGCTGACGCTATCGTGGACAAGACCGCTCTGCGCAAAAAAGCCCTCATCCCGCTCATACATGACACGGGCGGCTATGGCTGGGTCGCTTCCAATGACGACATAGAGACGGCCCAAGAATTGGCAGACAAGCACGCTGGATTGGCTATATCGACCAATAGCGCTCTATCAGTGGTCGGAGCTATGAAGGCTGGATATTTGGGATATGAGATAGAAGGGACGGTTGCTTGCCTCATCTGCGGAGATTGACCATTACAAGGCTCGCACCGCTTTTACGAACCTCTCTCCCCTGTCTTTACGGGAGCTATCGAATCCTGCGGCTTCGAAGCCGGGGCTGAAGAGGACGCGGTCGCCCTTTCTGGCATGCTCGAGCGAGACGAGCGCCGCCTCTTCTATAGACGGAGCGGATATGACCTTCATCGCCTCGACGTCGCGGAGCTCCTTGCGCTCGCGCATGGTGCCGCTTCCCGGCAACAGGACGAGCGTATGGACATAGCGCGGCAATGACGAAAAGAGAGAGCGATAGTCGCAGCCGCTATCCGCGCCTCCCATGACCAAGACGAGATTGCGGTCGACTGCCAGCGACTCGACGGCGATC
>CAZSAV010000008.1:0-11023 GCA_964604805.1 uncultured Candidatus Saccharibacteria bacterium
CTGCACCTATATCATCCTTCGGACCGTCAACCCTGCCCTCGTGGCGATCCCTGCAGCGCTTGTGCCGCCGCTAAAATCAGATGTTAGTAGGCAAAATCCAAATGCATTTTTCGACGAACTGCAGTCAGACGCTGATAGATACAGGGTCAACAGCATAGAGATAGGAAATGCCATACGAGATGCAAAAAATTCAGTTGAAGACTTACAAAGCCAATATGACGAGCACCCAAGCCAAATAGAATCCTCCACGAACCTGGATGAGATCGATCAATTGATGCTCGCTCAAGAATTTCTCGACAATCAAATCCAGAAAGCCAAAGCGGATGTGATTGTTAAGGAGGGGAACCTCACTATGAACGGCATACTGAGCACGAATACGAATAGCCAGACGACTATCGCACAAATAAATAAGAGCCTCCAGGACGTAGCCGATATGCAGTCAAAATATTCGAAAAAGGTCGGCGATCTTGGCCAATACGACGCTCAGGACCCGATCATGCAACAGGCTCTCTATACCGAAGCAATGCTCAACCTCGAAAAGGTAAACAGGGCTGTGAATGACGCATCGATCACATGGTTCGGACGCGGATCAGATGTTAAAATCCAAAAATTAGATGGAACAGGAAAAGAAGAGATTCCTATAGGAGATGCGCAAAGTAATCTAAACTACGTCATTAACCAAGCAAAAAGCGTCATCGATAAAATATCAGACCCGACGCTCAAACAACAACTCACCGACAGAGTAAATAGTTCAAAGACTTCAGTAAACAATCTTCCGAAAAAATAACATGGAACGACGATCCCTCTATATAGCCGCTTCTGTCTTCATCCTCATGGCCATCGGCGCTGGGATCTATTTCTACGTATCATCGCGCGGACCTTCTCCAACGAATCAGGCGACATCTGATGCGACAGGGAGCAATGGATTTACGCCATTCGGCCGCATACTTCCAAAAAATAGCGCCACGACTACAGGCAACGTCATTCCTGATGCGAATACAGGCACGCCGTCGCGCTCCATCACAGCCGCTCTGCGCCTTCTCTCATCGACGCCAGTCGGAGGATATGCGGCGAGCACCACCGCCAGCACGACTGTCGTCCGTTGGGTAGACAGGGGACGTGGCAATGTATATGAAGCACGTGAGAACAGTGCCGACGTCACCACGCTCTCCAATACGCTCGTGCCGGAGATATATGCGAGCTCATGGAATAAGAACCTGACCGCATTCATAGCTACGACCTTACAGAGCGATGAATCGACCGTCTCTACCGTCTATGCAGAGCTCGTCGCACGACCGGTCCCCAAACAGGCAAGCTCGACATCAGCTACATCGACCGTAGCGACCCAAAATTCCCTCGGTTCGCAATCCAAATATGACCTCAAAGGCCTCAATCTTCCTGCGGGCGTCATCGGATATGCCGTTTCGCCCAAGAAAGACAAGCTCTTCATGCTCGTCAATGAAAATGGCCGCGGTATAGGCTATGTATCCACCTTCGAAGGGAAGTCGGTGACTCAGATATTCGATACGCCGCTCACCATGCTCAATGTCGAGTGGCCGGAAGACAATACAATAGCCCTTACCACCAAAGGATCTGCGAACGATCTCGGCTACCTCTATTTCGTCAATCCAAAGACAGGCACCTGGAAAAAGGTGCTCGGCCCCATACCAGGGCTCAGCGCGAGAGTCAGCCATGATGCGAAATACGTGCTCGCTTCGTCTGCAACAGACAGCGGCTTATCCACCAATATATACAATATAGCCAAAGGAACCGTCATCGACGCGGTCATACGAACATTGGCCGACAAATGCGCATGGGGGAATAACTCGACCGCCATGGTCTACTGCGGCGTCCCATCATTGCCCGTCAAAGCTACATACCCCGATGACTGGTATATCGGCACAATGACGTCGTCTGACAAGATCTGGCAAGTGAATGCGACCACTGGCGAGGTGCACCTCACCTCGTCCATCATCGAACAAGCGCACCGCATCGTCGACGCATTCAACCTCAGCATGGACCCGAAGGATGAGTATCTCTTCTTTATGAACAAAAACGACCTCTCTCTATGGTCGTTGGATCTCATCATGAATAACTAGAGGCCGACATTAAGGTATCTTGGGATCTATCTTCGATCCAAGATGCCTCTTTCGTATATAGAGCTCCTGAGCTAGGGTGAAAAGGGAGCTCACTGACCAATAGAGAGCGATGATCGAAGCCGCCTGAGCGAGCGGGAATGATGAAATACACAGAGACGAAAGCGATGATCGGGAGGAGGAATTTCATCTGGGAGTTCATCGAATTGGCGAATTGAGAAGGAGTATCGAGCTTGCCGCCGTTCTTGAGGGTCAATTGGGCAGAAGCTTTCTGTTGACGAGCCGCCACAGAGAAATGGAGCTGGAAAAACTGCACGACGCCAGTCAAAACAGCGAGGATGAGGCTCTTTCCGGTGAGATCGAGGCCGAGGAGGGAAGGCTTTATGACAGGAGCGTGGACGAAGCTATAGAGATACTCAGGATGAAGTTGTATAAAAAGAAGGAGGACGCCCGAGAATGGCCTTATTTTGTTGACCTTGTAGAGCTCCATAACCTTGAGAGCCTGGGTCTGCTTGTCATTGGCGTATTCTTGCTTGATCCTATTGGCCTCTGGTTCGACTTCTTTCATGCGAACCTGCGTCAAAAGCGAGCTCTTGGAAAGGGGAAAGAGTATGAGACGGACGATGATGGTGAATATGATGACTGCGATGCCTACGTCTATGCCGGGCAGAAGGTCCATGATGCCGACGAGGCCGTTATAGAGTGGTAAGAAAATAAAGGTATTGAACATGTGGATAGCTCATTCTACTTCAAAAGACCGGCTTTATCAAAGACTGCTTTGAGCTCTTTGACTATATCGATGAACTCGAGATCGAAAATCGCGTCTTTGGCGAATATAGCGACATGAAAATGGGGGAGTGGGCCCGGATGCGCGGCTTTGACTGCTTCATATATCAAACGTCGGCCTTTATTGCGATCGACCGCTTTCTTGGCTGTCTTTTTGGAGACTATGGCGGCTATCCGGCCTGTTCCTTGGCTTTTGAGCGCCCGTACGGTGAAAAAGGACGAGTGCGTCGCCCTTCCTTTCGCTATGACCTCATCGAGCTGTGCAGAAGATAGCCTCTGTATGCGGGGGAGCATATTAAACAGCGATCCGTGCGCGTCCTTTGGCGCGCCTGCGGGCCAATGCTTTGCGGCCTGAAGTGGTCTTCATGCGCACGCGGAAGCCGTGCGACTTTGCGCGCTTCCTTTTCTTGGGATTATACGTGAATGACATGCGCTGAATAGTACATTTATTTTTTATAAAACACAAGTTATCGGTTTTTTGTGTCGAAATATCTAATCCACACCTTATCAACATATTTAACGATTCTCCACAAGTTTGCATATTTATAAACAGGTATATACTTAAGAAAATTTTTACACAAATGAACGACTTCTCTAAGATGTGGCAGACAGCTTTGATCGAGATAGAATCCGCTGTATCGCAGGCTAATTTTTCGACCTGGTTCAAAGAAACGAGCATCATCAGGGAAGAAGAGGGAATCGTCTACCTCGGCGTACCGAACTCATTCACCCAGGAATGGCTCTACAAGAAGTTCCACAACTCGATTTTGCGCATATTGCGCCAGATGAATGATCGCGTCAGGTCGCTCGAATACGTCATTGTGAAGGAAGAGGATGCTATGAAGAAGGAAGAGGCTAAAAGAAAGGCCGTAGCCGCTCCGACGATGTCGATGCCTCTCCAAGATTTCTATATAAATAAGGAAGACAACCTCAATCCGCGCTATACATTCGAGAATTTCGTAGTCGGACCATTCAATGAGCTGGCCCACGCCGCGTCTCAGAGCGTCATAAAGGCTCCAGGACAGTCGTACAACCCCTTGTTCGTGTATGGAGGCACTGGAAGAGGCAAGACCCACCTCATCCAGGCTGTAGGGAACCAGATAAAGAAGCTCCACCCGAACAAAAAGGTAGATGATCTGCCGTCTGAGCGCTTTGGATCGGAGTTCTTCGTCGCTATCCAGGAAAATAAGGTGCAATCATTCAAAGATAAGTACCGAAAATACGATGTCGTCATCATGGATGACGTGCAATTCTTCTCGAATAAAGAAAAATTCCAAGAGGAGCTCTTCCATTTCTTCAATACCTTCCACGACACAGGACGACAGCTCGTATTCTCGTCTGATAGGCACCCCAACATCATTCCTGGCCTCGAAGCGCGCCTGCGCGGCAGATTCAGCGTCGGCATGATAGTCGATATACCCGAGCCGGATCATGAGTCCCGCATGGCTATCGTCGGTACGAAGTGCGCGGTCCACAATATAACCCTCTCTACCGAGGTTATAGAGTATCTCGCGAGCGCTATCGAAGACAATATCAGGGAAATAGAGGGCATCATCAACGTCATAGCTTGCCAGACTCAACTCCGCTCGCGCGAGCTTAATATCAACGAGATCAAGAATATCCTCAAAAACAGCGCAAAACCGAAGAAAACCGTCTCAATAAAGGATATCGTCAAAGTCGTATCTGAGTTCTACAATATCGATGAAGACAGCATCTACAACAAGACGCGAAGGAAAGAAGTCGTCCGCCCGAGACAGGTCGTCATGTATATATTGCGCGAAGATTTCAGCATCTCTTTCCCGTCTATAGGAGAGAAGCTCGGCGGCAGAGACCATACCACAGTCATCCACTCGTATGAAAAGATAAAAGACGAGATAAAGACAGATGTCGTTCTTTCGCAGGAGGTGAATCAGCTGCGTTCGATGTTATAAAGCTGTGGAGAAGGTGTGAAGATGATGTATATAGAAGTTGGATGAAAGTGGAATAGTGGTGATTGAAAATATGAGCGGAGAGATGAGATAGCAGTCACTCAGATTTACTTACACATACTATGAGAATAGAAAGTGAAAAGTAAGGCTATACTAAAACTTCTTTCGACTTATCAACATATCCACAGGACTAATAGTAATAATAAACTAATTTATAAAAATAAATCCCATGAAGCTCGAAGTTAATTTCCAAAAACTCAAAGAAGCGATCACTTTGATCGAACGGGTCTCAGGAAAGCACATGACGCTTCCTGTGCTCTCCTGCATCCTGATCGAGGTAAAGAAGAACACTGCTTCATTCAAAGCTACTACCCTCGATGTCGGCGTCGAAGTGACCGTGCCGATCAAATCATCAGACACAGGTATGATCGCTGTTCCGGCGCATATCATATCCTCGTTCGTTTCTCAGATATCCGATCAAAATCAGATCGTTAAGATGGAGGTGGTCTCAGGAAATCTGAATATATCTTCTTCAAAATCGAAGGGAGTGATCAAAACCGTGCTCGCGGACGACTTTCCGACTATACCGACTATCGCGAATGCAGAAGCGACGTCTCTTTCGACTGAGCTCATCATAAAAGGATTAAAATCCGTCTGGTATAGCTCGTCTATATCGAGCGTAAAACCTGAGCTATCGAGCGTCTATATGTACCGTGACGCGGATTTCTTTGTTTTTGCAGCTACAGACTCGTTCCGATTGGCGGAAAAGAAGGTCAAAGCGCCTGTTTCTGTGAATATGAGCGATATATTGATCCCCTTTAAGAATATCAGCGACATTTTGAGGGTGCTCGAGCATATGGGAGATACCGTCGATATCAAGACGAACAAGAATCTCATCTCATTCGAGGCTCGCGGCATATATATCGTCTCGCGTCTGATCGACGGCGTATTTCCTGATTATAAACAGATCATACCGAAGGGATATTCGACCGAAGCCATCGTTTTGAAGCAAGATCTTTTGAATGCTCTCAAGATTTCGAATATATTCTCCGACAAGTTCAATCAAGTGCATATGACTATCGACCCGAAAGGGAAGATGTTCGAAGTCCAGACCAAGAATAGCGATATCGGCGAGAATAAGACCAATGTCGATGCCGCTTTGAGCGGAGACCGCATCGAGATCAATTTTAACTACAAATATATCATCGACTGCTTCCAATCTATCGATGCGGACAGCGTCTCATTGCAGTTGAGCGGACTCAACAAGCCAATGGTCATCAGGCCGGTGTCTGGAGACCAGACATTCATGTATCTTGCGATGCCGATGAATAGATAATATGTTCGGAATAGGGGAATTCTTCAAGCGCGTCCAGAATATCCATACGAAGGAGCTTTTTGCGAGGGATGCGGTGCGACAGAGCATCAAAAAGCATACCGGAGTCGATGTGTCTCTCGAGTGCATCTCGTTCAAGAATAAAGACGTCGTCATTAAAGGAGCCCCGCACGCCGCTTTATCGGTTTTATATATCAAAAAACAGGCCATCATCACTGAGGTCAACTCGCTTCAAAATGCGCATACCGTTTCCGATATACGGTTTTAGCTTACTGCGTCGAGAAGTTGATCGAGGCTTGGCCCTTGTTGAAGGCGGCGTCATATACCGTGACTGACAGGGTATTGGTGGTAGATAGAGAGCCTGCATCAGCGGGTACGAAAGAGAAGTTCAGCGGGTCGCTTTCCGCGGTGAGGATGTATTTGTTGTTCAGGTATACCTCTGTCTTCTTTGGCTGCAATGCGCTCGTCACCTTGAGATGGATAGAGAGCGGGATTTGCGGATTGACTGAAGACCCGGGCGTCGGAGTCGTGAATGTGACTGCCGGCATCTTGTCAGCGGTGTGGACGTCGTCTACGGCTGTCGGCACTACGAATGGGCCTGTCGATTCTTTGAATCCAGGATGAGTCTGTTGATATTGGGCGAACCATTTGCGCACGCCGTATTCCCAATATTGATATTGCGGGTCTTGGTTAGGGTCTGCCGGTGCTGGACCGCGGGGATCGTTCTTATTGACCCACTGCAATATCGTGTGGACGCTGTCGTATACGATCTCCTGACGCGTCTCCTGGGGCGTATACTGCGTAGCTAGCTTTCCTGACACCTTGTCTATCGTATATGATTGGCCACCTTGCCATATGCCGCGGAGCACCGGTTTGCCGTCAGTGAGCGGTGCTGGGGGCGCCACGAAGGATTCTTCAGGGAAATTCCTCGCGACTTGAGACATGAATGCTCCCCAAACAGGCGTGATGATGAGTCCAGCGACATTGTGCTGCATCGGCGTATTGTCGTTCTTGCCAGCCCAGGCTCCGACGACGAGGCTCGGTGTATATCCGACCGTCCATACGTCTTTATAGTCGTTCGTCGTACCGGTCTTTATCGCCACTTGGCGTCCGACGCTCTCGCCGATCGGCTTCAAGCTCTCCATACGCACCGACGTATCTGAAAGGATATCCGAAATCTGTCTTGCTATCTCTGGTTGTAGGGCAGGGACGGGATGCGTCTCAGCTTGTTCGAGCACGTTGCCTTTGCTGTCCTCGACCTTGAGCACGGACCTATATGCGTTGCGGACGCCGTCATTGGCGAATACTCCGTACGCGCTCGTGAGATCGAGCAAAGTGACCTCTCCGCCGCCGAGCACGAGAGTGAGGCCGTAGCGGTTCTGATCGGCGAGCGTAGTGATGCCCATATCCTCTGCGGTATGGATGGAGTCTCCGATTCCGGCGAGATAGAGGGCTTTGACCGCAGGGACGTTCCTGGATTGAGCGAGGGCTTGTCGTATAGTGAGCGGTCCCTCGAATATATTGTCGTATTCGTCAGGGGAATAGCATACTTTGCTCGGGTCTTTGATGGATGGATCCTTGGGAGTGCCGTCTACGTTGCAATAGTTCGAGAACTCGGTCTCAGCGTCGAAGAGCACGGTTTCAGGGGTATAGCCTTTCTTGAATGCCGTCGCATACACGAACGGCTTGAATGTGGATCCAGGCTGGCGCTTTGCGAGAGCGACATTGAAATTTCCTTCGATCTTCTTGTCGAAATAGTTGCGCGATCCGACCATAGTGAGTATGTCGCCAGATTTCGGGTCTATGGCGACCATAGCGGTGTTGCTCGCATTGAAATTCGCTTCCAAAGAAGGGCTGAATTTGGTTATGACCTGCTCCGCTTTTTGCTGCATGTCATAGTCGAGCGTCGTTATGACGCGAAGGCCGTTGTTGGAAACTGCGTCTTCTCCATATTTTTGCGTCAGGTAGTCTTTGACGAACATGACGAAATGCGGGGCGCGTATGTTCGAGTCGTTCTTTGAGAGGAATTGCACCTTTTCTGCTATAGCTTGGTCGTATTCGTCAGAGGTGATGTATCCGAGCTCTTTCATGCGCGAGAGGACGAGCCTATGGCGCGCATCGAGAGCGTCGCGGTGCGTTCCATAAGGGGAATAATATGTCGGAGCCTGCGGTATAGCGGCGAGATATGACGCTTGCGAGAGGGTAAGATCGCTGGCCGGTTTGCCGAAATAGGCGCGGCTAGCCTCTTCTATTCCATATATAGTGCCGCCATACGGGGTTTCGTTGAGGTATGTCTCGAGGATCTGGTCCTTCGGCATGACGCGGGTGAGCTTGATAGCGAGCACCCACTCCTTGATCTTCCTTGTGACGGTTTTATCTTGGGTCAAAAGGGAATTCTTGACGACTTGCTGGGTTAGAGTCGATGCGCCTTGGTTGAAGCCGCCTCCGAGCACATCAGCGATGATGGCGCGTATGATGGATGTCGGCTCGATGCCGATATTCGTATAGAAATTCGAGTCCTCGATGGCTATGGTCGCCTTTTGGACGAATGGGGATATGCTCGCGAGGGGAACGATGCTCAGTTTTGCGTTTTTGCCCGTATCGTAGAGGAGAACTTGGCCTGTCCTGTCATATATCTTGGTCGATTCTGCGATTTTCCTGTTTTGGAATGAAGTCAGGTCGGGCATTTGCAGGGTGGCGATCCAGAGCGCGCCTGCGCCGATCAAAATAAATAACGCCGTCATCCCGAGGACGATGAGCGTCTTTATCTTATGCCTCTTGTGGCCGTTTCGCTGAGACATGACTCAACTAGTATAGCCCAAATCGGCTATTCTTCCCATTTATCCCCGAAAGGGTTGATCTCTTCTTCGTCGAGGCCGAGCTCGTCAGTCGAGAGCTCTTCTCCGTCTTCAGACACGACGGGAGCGTCGTCGTCGAGCTTTTCCAAAGGCGCTACGATCTCATCGCCGAGCTCGACTTCTATGACTTTCTTTATCTTTCCAGCCTGGAGTCCGACCGCATCGTCATTTTCTTCGACTGCGTCGGCGGGCTTGGCTTTAATGGTTTGTTTTTTTGGCCGAAGGGCTTTTACGTTCGCCATGCGCGTGATTTATTCCTTATAAATATTCTTACGTGCATCATTTGTAACAAAGCCGAATTATTTTTGCAACAAATAAAAGTTGTGGATAATCTATATCCGCGAATGGGCGCTATGGGTGAGGGCGACAGCGATCGCGTCATACTCGTCGTCGAGGGCTTTTTTCTTCGGAAGGTCGACGAGCAGGGCGAGCATCTTCAATATCCGGGATTTATCGCTCGATCCGTCGTTCGCCACAGCGACCTTTATCTGCATCGGGCTATATTCGAATATCGGGACGCCCTTTTTCGCCGCCTCATATATGACGATGCCTCGAGACTCCGCGACGCGCATGGCCGTTTTCTGGTTTTTCGTAATGAAAAGCGTTTCGATAGCGAGAGCGTCCGGCGCGTATTCTCGGAGTATCGATGATATTGATTCTCCTACCTGCTTCAGGCGCTCATATATAGGGTCTTTCGGAGACGTCTGCACGCACGCAGAATATATGACAGCGTCTCTCTTTTTTGGCGCCTTCTCGATGATGGCGATGCCCAACCGGTCATAGCCAGGATCTATTCCGAGGATTCTCATGAGGGTAGTATATCACTGCCCGTAGGATCATTATTCCGCGTTGGTGAAGACTTCTTGCACCTCGTCGTTCTCTTCTAATTCTTCGACGAGCTTGGAGAGGAGCTCGATATCAGCGTCTTCGAGCGGCATAGTCGTGGTGGCCGCCCATGTTCCTGCATTCTTTGCGAATGCCCATGATGCGCTTCCCGGGGAAGCGAGCTCGTAGCCGTTTTTGCTCAATATATGCTTTATCTCTTGCGCGGCTTTGTTCCTATTATCGGTCAGGGCCTCGATCAAGATAGCGATGCCTCCCGGTCCGTATGTCTCGTATATGATCGATTCCATAGCCGAGCTATTGTCAGTCGAGCCTTTTTTGACCGCGCGGTCGATGGTGTCATTGGGCATATTCTCTTTCCTTGCTTTGTCTATCGCCGCTGAAAGGCCGGGAGATGTGAGGTTGCCGTGCGCCTTTTTTGCTTCGACGGTGATGAGCCGCACCAATTTTCCGAAATTCTTGCTCTTTTGCGCGTCATTCTTGGCCTTGAGGTGCTTTATCTTGGAGAATTTATTATGTCCGGACATTGTGGTGTGGATTAGGGTAGTAGTATTTCAAATGTATATCAAGCGGCCTCAAAAAACAAATACGCTAAAGCAGTTTCGCTGCGCCTTTCTCTCCGATATGGGCATATGCCTTGTCGGTCGCGATCCTGCCGCGCGGCGTGCGCTCCAAGAGGCCGAGCTGGATGAGATATGGCTCATAGACCTCTTCGACGGTCGCCTGCTCTTCTGAAAGGGCGGCGGCGATCGTGTTCAAACCGACAGGCCCTCCGCCGAATTTATTGATGATGGTCTTCAAAATGTCTCGATCAGCGGCTGTGAGCCCGATCTCGTCGACGCCGAGCATAGCGAGCGCCTTGCGCACCACATCTCTCGTCAATGTCGTCTTGCTGATCTGGGCATAGTCGCGGCAGCGCTTGAGGTGATAGTTGGCGGTTCGCGGCGTCGAACGGGAACGGGCTGCGATCTCGTCGACGGCCGCTTCATCTATGCCGATATCGAGTATCTTGGCAGAGCGTTTGACGATGTCCGCGATCTCTTTGTTGGAATAGAATTCGAGCTTGAAGACGCCGCCTGAAAAACGGGAGCGGAGCGGCGCGGATATCATAGCGATGCGCGTCGTCGCAGCGATCAAGGTGAATCGCGGCAAATCGAGCTGGATGGTGCGCGCTGACGG
>CAZSAV010000009.1:0-10783 GCA_964604805.1 uncultured Candidatus Saccharibacteria bacterium
TTCTTCTGCGATCGTCGGAAAGCCTGCCTCGACGAGGCCGAGGACAGGGATCTCGCCGTAGATGCGCTTGGGGATGAGATTGCCCGATGAGTCTTTGCTGACGACCCCTTCTTCTACGAGCTTGTTGACCAGCTTGTAGACGGCATTCTTGGACTTGAAGCCGAGCAAGGTCATGATCTCGGCATAGCGCGGCATGCGCTTGTGACCGCGATAGAAGCTCAATATCTTGTTCTTGTATGTTTCAGTCATATTTAAAAGATGAATGCGGACATGAAATTCAACGACTTGCCGAACCAATGGGAGCGCCGCGGGGCGAGACGAGCAAGCTGGGACATCAAAGCTTTGTGCCGGAGCGCCTCACGCCTGTACGAGACGCCCTTGATGATGCGCAGGTCGATCTCTTGATTCAACCTGTCGATCTCGGCGCGTATCGCTTTGATTGTCTGATGCTTGCTCATGCTCGTTTTTGTTATGGTAATAATTCCTCTGCGGCTGCGTTCTTATCGCCCCTATAGTATAGGTGAACGTTCGTTCACCTGTCAAAGATGCAGCTGTGGATAGCATAGATGCGCAATAAAAAAACAGCCTGCGCAATAGCGCGGGCTGTATGCGGCTCTATTCAAGAGCCTTTTACCGTCCGTAGAAGGCGGAGCTTGATGTTGGTCAATGCCCCGCTCACCGCAGACAATTTGCTGTTCCCTACCTTGAGGCGATCGCCAAGAGCATGCGCAGCCAGATTGACGCCATCAAAGCCGGAGAGATGCTTCTCGTGCATGATGCTCTTCAATGCGCTCTCCCATTGTTCCGGAGATACCGCCTCGAGGCGAGCGATGACGTTCGTAAGCTCGCCGACGAGCCCGCGGACGACCGCGCTGCCAGGGAATGTCGGTACCGGCGGAGCCGGCGGCGCTTGATCGGATGGCTCATCGGACGCTACGTCTGATCGAGGCCCAAACGATGCCCTGCGACGCTGCTTCTCATTCGGCTCGGATTTTCGTTCCTGGAGAGACGCCTTCGTATCGGCGCGCTTGAACAGTGCGAGCTCCTCGTCGCCGAAAGGCTCGAGCGGCGGCGGTTCGATCCGATCAGAGACGGTCGGCGGACGGAGCTTGTACTCCTCATTCATCTTGACGATATCAGCAGACGCTTTCCGACAGACGACGCTCCAGTCTTTTATGCCGTCGCCGCGGGCGATGATCTCTATCTTCGACGGCTTCCCCTCGGTAGAGGGCCCTATGCATACCGTAGATCCTTGGTCGACGACCGTGCGCCCCTGCGCATCCAGCCGGGCGATCTCGAACGGTACGACCTGTCTGTTGCCTGTCGATAGAGGGCGCATCTCGATGATGAACGCCGTTCCCGACAGGAACACTCGAAGGTCGCTCGTTGCGCTCTTCCTATTTGCCAATGAGATCGAAGGCTTTGGGAACCTCGCTTCCTCGAGGAAGTCGCGCGCGCTATGATCGTCGCCTTCAGCGGGCAGTGTGCTCGCCGAGACGAACGATATGCGGTAGACCTCGCTCTTCGACTGCGGCTGTTTTGAACGGCTCACCGTATGCGGGTTCTTCTTCATTCAATGTCCTCCTATCGATGACGGCGTGCGGATCGTGCCGGTTTGGAATATGCTCGATATGCTTCGCGGCACGTCATGGAACCACGAATGGACGCGAAATGCCTGGTCGGGCAGATCCTCGTACCGATTCCACGGCCGATCGAATACCAAGACCGGTATGCCGAGCCTGGTGATGTCATGGACATGGTCCATGCAGTCGTCGACCGACAGCTTGGCGCCGATCTTTCTGCAGATCGCGCCTTTGGTCGTCTTGTCGAACCGCTCTCCATGGAACTGGTTGGTGATGTGCAGACCGGCTATCATGCCGGCGAAGCGCAAGTCGAGCCATGCTTCCGTCTGCTTGCGATAGTCTTCGGAGCGCGACGTCACGACGTGCACGGCCGTATGATACGGACCGGGCTTGGCGAGCTCGATCAGAGCCTCGCGCGCTCCTGCGAGCGGGTACGCTTCGGCGAACATCGATGTCTCGCGAAGCAATGCCATGCGGCGCCGGCATTCGGCGTCCGATAGGCCCCAGACCCTCTGCATATCGAAGGTGAATATGTCCTCGTGCCTGAGCTTCGTGCCATAATTCTCGCGGTTGAACTCGCATAGGAGCTCATTGAACGGGAAGAGCACGTCGTCGAGATCCACAGCCAAGACCCTGGCCCTTGGCTCATTCATCTGTCTTTCATCGGTTGTTTTCATAGTTCTCAATCTTGCGAGACTATGCCACATTTTCTCGTTGAGTACAAGTTATTGGCGACGATATGCGAAAAACCGCAGAGCTAGAGCTCTGCGGTTTTTCGTCGATATGCTATTGCGAGTCGCCTGCCGGAGCGCCGCCGCTATCGCCACCTGAAGGAGCTGGCGGCGGGGCTGCTGGGGCCGGATCAGGAGCGGCTGGCTGGTCGCTCGACGGAGGGCTGACAGGGCCCGCGCCAGGATCGACCGGCGAAGCCGCAGGGTCGCCCGTATCTCCCGGCGTCGTCGCCGGCGGGTCGGACGCCGGCGGGTCGCTCGGCTGGACGTCCGGTGGCGTGCCTGATCCGCCGGATGTCTGCTCTACTGCTCCTGCCGTCGAAGTCGCCTGCGCATCCTGCCCTCCGATAGGAGTGGTGGTCGCCACAGGGTCGGTCGAGGTCGATGCGCTCACGAGAGGATCGGTCGTCGTAGACGAGCCTCCGAGAAGGGAGAAAACGATCTGTGCAGGCGCGCCGCCCGACGATCCGACCGCCGGCGTCGATGACGACGTATCATCGGTCGTAGTAGCAACAGGGTCGGTCGAAGTAGACGCGCCGAGCACGGCCGGAGTCGTCGTCGCTTCCGTCGAGGTTGCGACGTCCTTGCCAGCGACCGCATGCGGATTCCTCAGGCTGAATGCGTAGCGCTTGGCATCGGTGAACGTGTTAGCCAGAGAGGCAGACACGCCAGAGAGCTTCGCCTTGAACGCGATCGCGCCAGAACAGAGAGCGTCGGGCTCGAGCCCGGGCGCGCCGTCCGGTATCGCGACGTTGAAGGCCCAATCTCCCATCGTGGTGGTCGTCGGTCCTGCGAAATCGAGGACGCGCCCCGAGTACGAATACTCTCCGAAAGTCGCATCCACCGTGACCGCATCGCACCCTTTCGGATCCGATGGGTCGAGCTCGCCGTTCGCCGCGTAAACGAGCGGCAGGCTTTCGTCTCCCGGCGATATCGTCACGATGAACGACTCGCTCTGAGTGTCAGTGCTCGTGGCATCCTCGGCGCTCTCGGCCCTCGCCGCGAAGAGCTTGGCTGCGACTCCCTGCTCGTCGTCGGTCGACGATATGCTAAGGAGCGCAACGCCGGCCTGGAGCCTGTTGCCGATCGACGACTCCGCATCGCTGAAATACGAGACGGTGCTGCCGATCTGCGAATAGACCCCGATGACGGACGCGCACATGAAGAGGACGCCCGCTATCTTCGCGGCCGACCGGAAGAGCCTCCGCTCAGGGCGGATCTTGAGGCGACGGACATAGCGAGCCCGCACGCCGTCAAACCTGGTCGCGTTGTGTTGTTGAGGTGTCGTGTGCATGTGAGAGTGTCTTCTTGCGGCGGATAGCCATGATCTCATTGACCACTTTGCGCAGCTCGTCGACGATGATGGCCGCCGCGGGGAGGCCGACGAGCAAGAAGAAGCCGATCGGCCTCCTCGCGAAATCGAGGATGTAGCCCGCATACGGAACGGTCAGCACGACCTTGCCGCGGATGTCGGCGAAGCGCGTGTCGACCGGGTCCGGCGCGTCATTAGCGTCCCCTTTGGTCGTATAGACCGCCGATGCCCCTGTCCCGCTTATATTGACGATGCGGTGCGTGGTCGGTATCTGCGTCTTGGTGTCGGCCCCGAACGTCACCACGTCGCCGACGCGGTAGACGGCTTCGGGACGTATGACGACGATGCCTCCGGTCCTGATGGCCGGCTCCATCGAGCCCGACTTCACGACCTTGACCTTGAAGTTCCCTGGTATCGGGAAGAGCGTCGACAGAAGGAGCAGGCCTATGAGCACTATGCCCGTGACCAGGACCGCGTAGATTGTGTTGAACAGGGCTTTCATGTACGCGCGTTAATTATGCGTATTCGTAATGGTGCAGGTGATCGATTCTCCTTCGTTCAACGTGACCGTCCCTCCGAGAGCCGCGGGGCATTTCGGGTTGCCGGTGATCGATACGAAGTGATAGTCCGCCTTGGCGTCTTCGGTGATCGTGTGGATGGTGTTCGAATTGACCGCGATCGACGTCGTATTGGGGACGAGCGTGCCGTCGACCCTCATCTTGAACGATGACGGGTCTGCGCCGCCGCTCTGGACGACCTTGATGAGCGTGATGTTGCCGGGCAAGTCGTCGTTGGTGATGGTGCATACTTTGTTGTCGCCGTCATTCAGGGTCACGTTCCCTTCGGGATCGCAATCGCCGCTGAATGAGGCTACGTATCCGGAAACGCCCGTCTCGGCGACTCCGTACGTGCCTGTCGGCAATGTAGCTGTCACGCCCGAGGTGACCCCGGTCGAGACGAAACCGTCATCGACGAAGAGGTGGAAATCAGGGATCGAGTTGTTGCCGCCATTGTCGTTCTTGACCACTTTGATGACCGTGAGCTTGGCCGTCGGCCTGACAACCGGAGGCACGCAAAGGAAGCCAGGATTGTTGCGGGCCTGCACAGCCGTGAAGGTCACGTCCGCGGTCAGGCTGTCGCTCTGGGTCGAATTGTCGAGCTTCGAGCCGTCGCATGATATGCCGCCGGTCGAATTGGCCGGGGTGCGAGGGCTCGTCGTGCCAAGGCCGTCCTGGGCCAATGGCGACGGCGTCAGATTGCCGAAGCACCATGCCTTGCCGATATAGAGTGTCTCTGATCCCGGGACCGGGCCGCCTTGGCCCGTCCATATATTGGATCCGGAGTCCGCGAGGGCGACGGTGGTCGACCCCTGAAGGCCGAGCGCTCCGATCGGTCCTTGCGATATGACTTGTTCGTTCGATTCGAGGACGTTGTCGCCGTCGTCTGCCCACCAGACGAAGTTGGCGGCGCTCGCGAGCTCGCCGTTCCCTGGGCCGTCGGTGGCGTCCACCTGGGCTTCGGGCTCGGTCAGTCCATTGTCGTCGTTCGAGGTGAGCTTCACATTGGCGCAGAGATATGCGTCATTGTTGTCCACGTGGAGCGAGATGGTGTCTTCTCCGACGTCTCCCGGCTTGAGGTCGAGGAAATCGAAGAATTTCTGGACCGTGAGGTCGCTCGCGCTCCAGCTGGTGCTCGTCGAGAATGCGCCGTTGTAGTAGCTCTCGTTGTCGACCTTGAGGTCGATGGCGCCAGCCGCGAACGTGTTGCCATGGGACGACTCGGCGTCGTTGAAGAACGCGCCAGTGCCTCCGGCAGCCAATGCTCCGGCCACGATGAGGACCAGGCTCAAGCTGAATAGGATTCTTTTCATATGTGCGCCGTATGGCTATTCGTTATTGCTGATAATGAGATATCGATTCTATGCGCTAGGGGCTCACGCCTGTCACGATGATATTGTCGAGATAGGCATGGTTGGTCGCGTCCTGGCCGTTTAGGGTGAAGCGGAGCATGACGTTCGTCTTGTTGTCAGCCGAAGGCGACAATGAGAACGTCTGCGTGGTCCACGGCGTTTCGCCCGAGACCGTCTCGAGGGTCGTCCAGCCGAGGCCTCCGTTCACGCTATATTCGACGGTGAGTATCTGCGAGCCGACCGGCTGAGGCGGAGCGTTGGTGTCGTCCGTCTTGCGGTCGAACTTCAAAGTGATGTTGTGATAGCCGACCGTGCTGAAGCCGTTGGTGACGATATTCTGCATATGGTCGCTGTCGCCCGCATTCAGGTCGGCGAAGTTGCCATGGGATGAATTGTCTCCATTGCCCTTCACGTGGCCATGATGGCCCCAATTGGGAGCATGGTTGTTGTCGAAGTCTGAGCCGCTCTGGCAGCCGTTGAACGTCTCGGAGAAGAGCGTCGATGTCGATGTCGGCGGCGGTATATGATTGTCTCCTCCGCAGAGGAAACCGCCGTTATTGCGCGACTGCTCGACGGCGAAGCTCACATCGGCTTTGATGCCGTCGCTCTGGACGATATTGCCGATCGAAGCTCCGTTGCAGGAAAATCCGGTGCCGCGGACGAGCGGGCCATTGGTGCCCGTCTTGCCCTTATTGTCCTGATTGACCGGATTCGGGACCAAGTCGCCGAAACACCATGCTTTGCCGATATATTTGGTCGTATCGCCGGGGATAGGACCGCTTCCGTCCCAGATATTGCTGGCGGAATCAGCCAAAGCCCACTGCGAGCCGTTGAATATGTCTTTCGACAGGCCCTGCTTGAAGATCTTCTCCCCTTTCTCGTATACATTGTCGCCGTCGTCGGCCCAGAAGGTGAAATTGAGATAATTCTGCAATTCGCCGTCGTTCGTGCCCGTCGTCGGATCGACGATCGCTTCCGGCTCGTTCTGGCCGTTCTCTGGCGTGCCGGTCATGTTGATGTTCATGCATGCCCATGCATTGTTGTTGTTCACATGGAGCGATATGGTGTCCTCGCCCACGTCTCCCGGCTTGACGTCGTTGAAGTTGAAGAAGAGCTTGCCCGCGAGATTGGACAGCGACCACGAGGTCGATGAGCTGAATGCGAGCTTACCCCACGCATCGGTGATATAGCTCTCGTTGTCGACCTTGAGGTCGACTACCCCCGATGCGAAAGTGTTGCCTGTCGATGTCCCCGAATCGCTCAGGAACGCGCCCGTCCCGCCGGCGAGGATGGCGCCGGCAAAGACGATGGAACCGAGGCTAAGAAGTATTTTTTTCATGCGGGGATGTTAATAATTAACTGGACTAAAGGAGCGGCGAGGTGCGATTCAGCGTATTCACTGAGATCGGTTGCTCGGGAATGCAGCGGAATCCTGCATTGTTACGTGACTGCTCGACGCGGAGCGTGACGTCAGCTGTTGCAGAGTCGGTCTGCGAGAGGTTATTCATGGCTGCGCCGTTACAGGTGATCGTTCCCGGTACGGACGTGTTCATCGTTCCTGCGCACCAAGCGAGGCCGATATAGTCGGTAGCCGTCGGAGGAAGCGGGTTGCCGCCGTTAACGCTCGGATCAGCGAGAGGAAGCGTCGTCGTCGCGCCGACGAGCGAGCTCATAGTGACCGGTCCATAGAGGATCGGCTCGCCTGCCTGCCAGATATTGTCTCCAGGCGTGCCGGGCGATGACGACGTTGCCGTCGCATTGTCGAGCCATGCAAAGAGAGTGACGTTCTGCGCCAATTCTCCCTGGCCGGGGCCGCTGGTCACGTCTCCTGCGGCAGCTTCAGGTCCGTTGATGCCGTTCTCTTCATTCGATGTCGTCTTGATGTCCGCGCAAGCCCATGCCGGGTTATTGTCGATATGGAGAGAGATGGTGTCCTCGCCATTGTCGCCCGGCTTGACGTCGCCGAAGTTGAAGAACTTGTTGGTAGGACCGAGGTTGGTCATCGTCCATGTCCCATCGCACGGCGTTCCGGGAACCGGATACGTCGAATTGCCCTGCCAGACGTATGATTCGCCGACGAGGGCGCACACGTTGCCGTTATAATGCTGCGTGCTGTCGACGGTGAGGTCGATGGCTCCGGCGGTGAAGGTGTTGCCGGTCGATGTCTCGCTATCGTTGAAGAATGCGCCTGTCGCGCCGGCTGCGATCGCGCCGACGAAGACTATCGCACCCAAGCTAAGTATGATTCGTCTCATAGTATATTAGTATTAGATTAAAATGATGCTTTGATAAATGATAAGCGTACATGCATGCGACGGTCCCGTATCATCGACCGCGCAGACGCAACAAAAAAGAGCTATCTTTTGCCTTTCAATGAAGGCGAAAGACAGCTCTCATACGTGGAGCGATCTGCGCGAGACAGGAACACTGTAGGTCGCATAATATGCATTGTGAATCGTCCGTGGTCACACGGACGACTGGAGAACTTTATCACCATCGCAAAATATTCCAGATATCATATGGGGAAAAACCCTGTTGATAACAGTGTATAAACTGTGAAGAGAGCTAGTCACAAATAAATTCTAAAGCGTGTCAATGATGGGATCGGCTACAGCGACGACGGTTCGATTTGATCTACCGCGCCATTCGAAATCTCGAATTTTGCATATGACTCGACGCTGACGGACGCAAATGTTGAAGACGCATATGCAGTGATACGGCCAGACTGGTCATTCGCTATATGCAATTCGCAGCCGAATTCGGCGACCTTGATCAGACCGGATATGAAGTAATCTCGCGCGAACATGAGCTCAGCCGCATCGATGCACGATCCCGCATTCAGGCTCGCTTGAATGCGGGATTCCTTTTTCTCGACGGCATCCGAGTATTCATATGCAGAATCAACGACGCACAACAGAAAAGCGATCATGCCCGCAGATACGAGCAAGACCGATATGAGCGCGGTGAATCCGTCATTCATTCTGTGCGTCATGGATTTGGACAGTGAGGCGAGAAGCGTCGACTAAGATCGAAGCTGAAAGAGAGACGAAGCCGGCCAATAAGAATGACAATACGCCTATGTAGACGAGGCATTCGATCAACGTAAACCCTCTCGATATATGCTTCATTCTATTCATCATGGATGGTTATCTCATATATCTCTGACCCTGCATGCGACAGCGCATAGAGCTTGCTTCCATCGCACGTCAGGGACTGCGGCAGACTCGGTAACGGATACGCAGACGTCGATGTCGACTCTCGATCGAAGATCAAAAATTCCTTGCCTGCTTGGCGAGACGCCGCATATATGCGCTCTTTATCGGCGATGATGCCATAGATGCCGCCGGGCATATTCCTCGCATCGCTCGATCCGGATATCCGATCAGACGCAGATGCGAAATATTCATAATCGGTCGGGATGTCGAATCCTCCAGATGTTCTGCCGAAATAATATGAACCCTCAAATGAATATGCGTCTCTGCCCTCCTGGCGTTGCCAGCCTGAAGGCTGAAAGATATCGACGATCACGGGCGAGCTCGCATCAGCCATATTCGCTGTGATGAGCTGGCTTTGTGCTGATGAAGATATATACGCCTGCATATCACGACTATATATGTCATTCGCTTTTGCGCCTATCTCGATCCCGCTCATATATGAAGGTGAACCCGGATTCGAGGCGTCTATGACCAAAAACTCATACCCATCCCATTTATCTGTGCCGAGAAATACATGTCCGGAATCATACGCTATAGCAGAAGCTGTCGGCATAGTCGCCGTCGCATATGGCGCCGGCAGGCGGTATCTCGATGCGAGCGACATCGAATCGAGACGATCGATGCGTACTATATGGAGCTGGAAGGCCGTGCTCGCTGCAGCCGCATATATATAGTTTCCCGCTAGTGCGAATGAGACGATGCCTGGACCGGTATTCAGAGACGAAAGCACGCGCGCATGGTCTTTGTCATTGATATCGACGATATAGAGGTCTGGATCCAAACTCGCATTCGAATCTGCGGATACATATGCGATCCCGTCCCTCACTTCCACATGCGTGAGCGCATTCGACGCAGGTATCGGCAATCGTATCGTCTTTAGAGCGATGGTCGTCGAAGCCGACTGGCCTGGACCTGTCACAGAATATCTATTTGTCCCGACCATGCTTGAATCGCCGAATCGGACCGCGCAGAGCGGCTGACCAGACAGCGCGACGCGGTCATCGCTTTCTTTTTTCTCGACATCGACGAACTCGATGCTCTGCTTCGACGAAGATGCGAAATATTCGTATACAGCCCGCTCATTCCCATACGCGACCAGAATACGGAACGGCGATGACGATGAAGCATATGCATCGAGAAGCTCTTTGCGCTCATGGGCATATGCGAACTGCCGATGCGAAGCGGCGAGCGACTCCGACATGACGAATGCGAATATCGATGCGATCGCGAATGCCATAGCGAGATCGATAATAAGCATGCCCCGATTTGGACGCCATAGATCATCTTGAAGATGGCGAAACTGCATATCAATGCGACAGCACTCGTGAGACGTCATATATCGGCATCATGATGGATAACGCGATCGAGCCGACGATGCCGCCCATTGCTACCATCATGATCGGTTCGACCAGAGCGGTCGCCCGCTTGAGATATGCTTCGAGGCCTCTATCGACTATTTCCGCTGCTCTCTCGAGCGATGCGCCGAGCGTGCCTGACTGCTGGCCTGCAGAAGCGAGCGCTGCCACATAGACCGGCAGGCCTCTCAATGCGAGCGCCGCACTGATCGGAGCTCCCTGCGATATGTCCTGTATCGAGCGAGCCAATCTCTTTCTGAACGGAATGAGGCCGATCGAAGCCACAGTCTCAGCATATGCAGACTCGACGACGATGCCGGATGAAATGAGCGAGCCGCATGAGCGCAAGAATATCGCGAGAGAATAGTCCCGAGCGAGCGAGCCAATGATAGGCATGCCTATGAATATCCTTTGGACCGAGGACTTGAATGCCGCCGATCTCCTGTACAGCATGGGCATTGCGATGCATCCTCCTGCGACGAGAGCGACATAATACAAGCCGAATCGCGCCGCATGTTCAGATATCGCTATCACAGCCCTAGTCAAAAGCGGGAGCGGTACATGCATCCCGACGAGCATTGGTATTATCTCGGGCATGATGCCGCGGATGAGGCCGATAGTGAGAACCGCGGTACAGATCCCGATGATCGAAGGATACATCATGGCGGACAGGCATTT
>CAZSAV010000010.1:0-10752 GCA_964604805.1 uncultured Candidatus Saccharibacteria bacterium
GCCGTAGGATCCGCCGCCATAGGAGCCATAGGAATTGCCTCCGTAGCCGCCGCCATAACCGGCGTGGGCCTGGGCAGGTCCGATCGTCCAAACGGCAAAAACGAGAGCCGCAAGGCCGAGGATCGAGCTCAATGATTTGATGGTAATGTTTTTCATATGATTGTATTTCGACTGCTAATTGAAGCCGTATAATCTATACGAGCTTTACAGTTTCAATATTATAACAATATAGAATATATATGTCAATAGCTGGTAAAGCTTCACCATAAAGTCGTATCTCATTCAAATTGAGGCTCGGAAGTATAAAAAGCCCCGTCCGACGAATGTCGAGGGACGGGGCTGTATCGTCATGGCGTACGGCTGACGATGTGGAGCTTGCGGACGCGCGCGCTGTCTTTCGAATAGTAGCGCACATACGGCGTGGTAAAGAAGTAGCCGTATATGTCGGAATCGTCTGCATGCATCCTGATCCCGTGCTTTTTGCAGTAGAGGCCCTTGGTCTGGTCCCACTTGTACTCATCGATGTGCGCATTGCCGGCTTCGTCCCAGGCGATCTTCGTCCCGATCGAGACATGGTAGTCAACGATCGAGAAGAAATGGGTGAAGGGCAAGCGGAGCTTTTCGAGCGTCTCTCGCTCTTTGCTCCAAGGCGCGCCGGTGATGATGTGTATCTCCCAGCCGTCCTTGATGAGCGAAGCGAAGATCATGCGGAACGTCTCCGGATTGGTGTCCACGACTCCGTGGAGGTCGAACCCGAGCTTCTTGTCCGTATGCGACCTCCGATGCGCAGGATCGACGTAGCTCGGGATGAGCAGGTCGAGCTTCTCGTGCTTGGTGAGCCGGCGGACGCGCGAGCGCGTCTCCTCGCTCTTCTCGGTTTTGGATGCGAAAAACCGCGGATCGGCATAGCTGGAGGCGAGCAGGCGCTCTTCCTTTAAGTCCGTAAGCTGGCGACGAGTCTTCTTGTTGTTCTGTCGTTCATTCTTCATAGGAGAATTCCTTTCTGATGATGTCCCAGAGACGCGGCACGATGGTGACGTTGGCCTCGGGGCAGTTGACTGTGTCGGTGACGAAGAGGCCGTCATAGGCCGAGATGACCCGGTCGAGGCCGAGCTGATTGATGCCATGGGTCACGAGCCCGAAGACCTGCTTGGCGCCTTTGGCACGAGCGGCTTCGACGAACTTGACCATGGTCGTTCCTGTGGATAGGAGGTCGTCGACGGTCCCGATGGTGAGGCCTTTTATGCGGACCGAGCCGAGGTCGAGCGACACGTCGAACGAATTGGCTCGCTTCTTGGTCGCGCCCTTGATGTGCGCGCGCCGCGACGAGCCGGCATCAGGTGCCACGAGGACCATGTCCGGATGCTTGACCCGCGCTGCGGCGGTCAAGAGGTCGACCGCGGTGACGTTGAGGAACGGGTAATCGTTCACCCAGGCTTCTCCGTCGAAGTGCGCATCGAAAGCGACGATCTTGGATACGTTATAGAAGCGTATCAAGTTCTGGATCATCACTTCGGCCGTGTTGAGCTCGCCCTCGGCGCGGATCTTGTCCTGCCGCGCATACGGGAATATGGTGAATATCACCGTGAGCCGAGCTTGCGGCGCATACCGCTTGACGATCTCGAGCATCATATAGAGCTCGATCAGCCCTTCGTTCGGATTGGGATATCCGGCGTGCACGACGACGATCTTCCGCGCATCGCTGATGCCGGGCAGTCGGAGATAGATCTCTCCGTCAGGGAAGTGGAACAGCCCCTCTTTGTTGGGAGTGGGCAGGACCACGGTGCCGCTGTCGTTGTATTTCGCGCGGAATTTGGGCGCCATGAAGCGCCGCGCATTCCATGTCGGGATGATGAGGTTCTTGGCTCTGTCATTTTTCATGTCAATGTCCTCCGGTTTTTGGTTGATGTTTCCTAGAATAATTATAATATTAAATTTCATTAATGTCAATAATCTGCGAGATATATCGAGGAAATGGGGCTTATTTGACATTTATAAAAAATAATGCTAGATTGATACCAGTCAAGCTCTGCAGTCGAGACCCATACCGGACCAGCAGGCTTGTAAAACCTCTAGCACCTTCACATACGAAAGGTGCGCATGATGCGAACTGTTTTCGCGCCATTGTACAATCCAATAATGAACCGCCCACTGGGCACAACGAAAGGAAGCATGCTCCGAATCGAACTCAGCACCATCGCCACGATCGGCCCGGATATAACCCTCATCGCCGTCGTCGGCGCAGACATGGGCGGAAAGAGCTCCGGCATACCGTACGTCGCCAGCAAGCTCGCTGACCGCGGCTATAAGGTCATCTGCTGCCTCGAGACCGCGACCAAGCTCATCAATGGCGGCATGAAGCCCGGCGACCTGCCGTGGCCCGATTTCCAGGAGGAGATCCTTCTCGACATCATCGCGCAAGAAGAGCGCTTCATCTCGATAGCCAAGCGCTATCGCGATATGGGCCGCAAAGTGGTCGTCCTCTTCGACCGCGGAACCATGGACGGAGAAGCGTACGTCGGCCTCGAGGCCTACGGCGCGCTTTTGAAAAAGCTCGGGTTCACGTACCAGGAGCTCTGCCAGAACCGCTATCATGCGGTGATGCATCTCCAGACCGCCGCCATCGGAGCGGAGGACGTCTTCACCAAGCTGATCGACAGCGCCCAGAATCCGGCTCGTGGCAAGCGTACGATCGCAGAGGCTCGAGACCTCGACGCCAAGACCCTGGCCGCATGGACGCGGCACCCGCACCCGCGCCTCATCGACAACAGCACGGACTTCGACGGAAAGCTCAAGCGCTTCTTCCGAGAAGTCTGCGCCGTCCTCGGAGACCCGGTCCCGATCGAAGACGAGGACAAGTTTCTTGTCTCTGAGCACGGACAGGGCGGCTTCGACCCCGCATCGATACCCGTGCCGTGCTTCCGGAGCAGGATAGTCCAGGACTACCTCGTCACCGTGCGTCCCGGCGAAGTGCCCCGCATCCGGTCTCGCTCTGGCGACGATGGCGTTTCGTACTACCATACGGTCAAGAAGCCGATCGGGGGCGGCGCCTCATATGAGGACGACAAGCTTGTCGACGGCCGCGAGTATTCGGCCCTCTCTGGATTCCGAGACCCGGAATTCATGACGGTGGTCAAAGACCGCTACTGCTTCTTCTACGAACAGCAGTTCTACGAAGTCGACGTCTTCATCGAGCCGCGCGCCGACCTCGTCCTCATGGAAGCCGAGCGCACCGATCGCGCGCCGGAGCTCAAGCTCCCGCCCTTCATCAACGTCATCCGGAAGGTCACCGGCGACAAGAATTACTCCAATAAGGAGATCGCCCGCCGCAGCAAATACGCCCAAGCGGCATGACCGACTCGCCCCGTTCCGATATATTCGGAACGGGGCTTTTTTGTCGCTCGCTTAGTCGAAGAGATTGATGAGATGCTGGTCTATCTCCCGCTGGTCCATCTCGTAGAAGTATTGGTTGTTGTGGCGGAGGATATTGGCGAGGTCCCTGCCGACGAAGCGCCAATGCCAGGGCTCGTATTCATAGTATGAATTGTTCTTGGGGTAGGAGATGACGAAGCCGTACTTGTAGGCATTGAGATTGAGCCAGCGGAATGCGGTCGTATCCTCGAACGAGGGCTCTGCACCGGCGATCTCTGGGGTCGTGAAGTCGAGAGCGGTACCGAGCTGGTGCTCCGAATATCCTTGGTCGGCAGAGAACTGGTTGGCGGTGCCGGCGCCATAGACGACCTTGTATCCAGTCTTCAGGGCCATCTGCGTCTGGAACGAGCGATATCCCGAGAGGGCGCGGAGCGGTATGCCGTCTCTCGCAGCGTCTGCGAGCATGCTCGAGAGGAACGGCATGATGTCGGCCAGGACGGGTACCGGCTTGCTCTGGGCGGAGACGAGCGACGACGTCGCTACGTATGCGAGCCGGGCCGGAACATAGTTCTCGCTCAGGAAGTAGACTTTGGAATATTTTTTGATGAGCTCAGGGTCTATGGTGGTGAGCTTGGTCAATATGTCTATCTTTTGCTCGTTGCGAGCTTTGATCGCCTGCAGGTCGAGGCTCTTCTTTTGCTCGTCAGAGAGCATGGCTGATATGCGCTTGTTTTCGGCGATGCTGTCGCCGAGCTTCTGCTTCAGGCTTCCGATCGCCTGGAGGTATGAGGCCGTGCTCGATGCCGTCTCGACGCGGTCTCGCTCGATATGCGAAGAGAGCATGTATGTTGCATAGGCCCAATAGGCGATCCCGCATGCGACGACGGCGATGCCTGCGACGATAGCGAGCCGGTATCCGCGGCCAAAAGGCGTGTGAGATTTCATGGAGGTGAGTATATCATCCCGAATATAAAAAAGGCCACCATGCATATGGTGGCCGTTTGATCGATCTATCACGCGTCCGGAGAGAATTCGCCGTCGCGGACGAGCCGAGCGCTCGCCATGTTGTTGTAGAGCATCTCCTCGTGCGAGATGTATGGGGACGAGCCCGCGCGCACCGCGGCGAAGAAATCGGCAGTGATGCCCTTGAATCTGACGCCGTAGTCCATCTTGGGTATGCACTGCGTCGCCCCGGTCCGTTCGATATAGAAGACGCCTTCGTTCAGATTGATGCAGACCGCGCCTTGGGTGCCGAAGAGCCGGACGGTCTCGATGTATTCCTTGGTCTTGAGCGTCCGATATCCGGTGAATACCGCTTCGAGATAGGGCTTTTCGCCTGAGAGCGTCTTGAGGCGCACCTGGTAGCGTATCGCCGAGTCGAACACCTTCTTCATCCCATAGGGATTCGAAGCGCTCGGGAACAGGAACGTCAGGAGGTCGATCTCATGGCCGAAATGGTCAGAGAGCAGGCTCCGATGCGTCTTCCAGCTGGCGGTGGGTTGGTGATACCAGAAGGTGAATTCGAAGCTCTTGAGCTTGCCGATCTTCTCGTAGAGAGCTCGGCTGGCGATCATCTCTTTGAGCCAGAGGAACGGCGGATCGAACCGCCGCGGGTGGCAGGTCGAGACGACTAGCTTCTTTTCGCGCGCGAGGGCGAGGGCAGTCCTCACCACCTCGACGTCGTCGGGGATGATGCCCATGGGCTTCTCGCAGAAGACGTGCTTGCCCGCATTGACTGCAGCGAGGAGCTGCATGGCGTGGAAGCTGTCGGGGGATCCGATGAATATGGATCCGATGCCGGGATCATGGAGGATGTCCTCCATGCTGGCTGCGCAGATGTCCGCATCCGATATCTTGACTCCGTCCTCGTCGAGCCGCGCCAGGGCGCTGTCGATGGCGAGGGGGTTGGAGTCGTAGCAGGCGATGCGGTCCGCCATGCTCTCCGGTCCGATGATGTGCGCCAGATGCGCGCGCGTCATGTGCTCTCCGAGGCCGATGATGCCGACGGAGCGGTTTCGCGTATGTGTCTTCATAAAGTTCAGTAGTATGGTCCGTATAGACGATACTGAATATTATATACTTTGTCAATATGAGGTCGGCTCGTGTATACTAGAGCCATGGAAGACATAGCTATCATCCTGCTCGTCGCCGCATTCATCTATTTCGGCACCTCGTCGAAAAAGAAGAAGGACGACAAAGACAAGGACAAGAAGAAAGACGAAAAGAAATAGCGCTACTTGAGCTTGATATCTCCGCTCGATATCGCATCGTAGGCTATCCGCGATATGCCGGATATGACCGCTTCGAGCTGTTCGAACGACTGTCCGCGCGTCATGACGCAGATGAAATACGGGTCCATTTTTGGGATATACACGATGCCGCAGTCGTGGAGCTGGCGCGATTTTATCATCGAAGAGTTCACCGTTGTCGTATGCTCGCCGAATTTGTGAGATACGACGACGTCGCTCGGAACGCCAGCGACGAGGCCTCCTTTAAAGTCAGTCTCAGAGAGCATCTTCAGAGCCTCTTCAGAGAAAACAGTATCCAAATAGCTGGAGCTATACAGCGTTCTGAAGATCGTGGAGTATTTCTTGGCTGATACGAAATCAGTCGTGTCGACGGTCGGCGGCGGCGGTATCTGCAGCTCTTTGAGCACCTCGACAAAAGAAGCCCTGTTGTAGTTGTAGAGCGACGCGAGCGCGTCATTGTCGGAATCTTTGATCATCGCATTGATGAGCTCCTTTACGGTATGGGCCCCATTGGAAAGGATTTCATCGGGTTTGAAATATTGTCCAGGGTCGGCGACGGGATGATATGGCAACATCTTGTCCAGTATCGTCGGGTCGCTTTGAGCCTCATTCAGATAACCGATCATCACCGCCACCTTGAGCATGCTCGATGGGTCATATACCGCATCTTCATTGATGCCCATCCACTTGCCGGAATTCACGTCGCGGATATATACGGAGACGTCTTTGACATCCCCGTTCGATTGTTTCGATGACACGAACGAGGATATGTTTTTTTGAGGTCGTTATATTCGGGAGACTGTCGAGGCGCATCGACGAGGAGGAGAGGGTTGATGAACTTCAATTCAGGGGAGTTTTTGCGCACTTCGATAAGCTTGGTCGGTAGGGAATTCGTGTAATTGATATGTATATACCATCCTGCCACTCCGCCGATAGCGATTGAAATCATGACGATGCAGACGATTCGGAGCGCCATGGCGAGCTTGGGAGACATGTATCGATTATACCCGATATGGCATATGCGTAAAATACGATGCCATATGTGATCGCGTCGCACGCAGGTATTGAATGAATCGTCTTTGTGTGATACTCTCTTCCGGTGAAGACAAAGCAATACTCCATAACTGGCGTCATATCTACGACGCAAAAAGGGGCCGGATACATAGACGCCGCCGATCCCAAAGAAGAATCAGTATATATAGAGCAGGGGAACCTGAATACAGCCTTGAACGGAGATACCGTCGAGGCTCTCGTCCATGAGAAGGATTTCGGCAAGGGCATCGAAAAGATAGGCGGGGTCACTCGCGTGGTGTCCCGCGCCAAAGATACCTTCGTCGGCCGCATCGAAGTCGATAACGGCGCTTATGCGGTAGCCGCAGACGACCGCAAGATGTATGTCCGCATCAGCATCCCGACCGCTTCGGCTCACGGCCTCAATAAAGACGACAAGGTGCTCGTGAAGATCTCGCCATGGACGGATCCGAAGAAGAATCCGGAGGGCACGATCATCCGCACTCTCGGCAAGAAAGGCGTCAACGACGTCGAGATGGAATCTATCGTCCTCGAAAAAGGCTTCGAGATCGGCTTTCCGTCCGCTGTCGAAAAAGAAGCAGAGGAGATCGGGCATTCAGAGAAGAAGATAGGCGCCAAAGACATAGCCGAGCGCCGCGACATGCGACAGACCCTCACATTCACGATCGATCCGTTCGATGCAAAAGACTTCGACGACGCTATTTCTTTCAAGAAGCTCGCCGAAGGCGAATCGAAGCAGTTCGCCGCCTCCGGCGAGCTCTATGAGATCGGCGTCCATATCGCCGACGTCTCGCACTATGTCCGCGAAGGCACCGCTCTCAATGCCGAGGCTTTGAAGCGTGGTTGTTCGGTATATCTCGTCGACCGCACCATACCGATGCTCCCCGAAGCCCTCTCGAACGACGTCTGCAGCTTGAACCCGCACGAGGACAAGCTCTGTTTCTCGGCTGTATTCGTCGTCGATAGCCGAGCCAAAGTCCTCTCGCGCTGGTTCGGCCGCACCGTCATCAATTCTGACCACCGCTTCACCTATGAGACAGCGCAGGCAGTGATCGACGGTCAGCCAGAGAATGCGGTCAAATATTCGCACAAGATACAGACAGCGGCGTCAGTGGAGCCGGGCATGAAATACAGAGCCGAGCTCGTCATCCTCGATCGTCTGGCAAAGCTCTTGCAGAAGGAGAAATTCTCTCAAGGCGCTATCGAATTCGAACAAGACGAGGTCAAATTCCGCCTTGATCCACAAGGAAAGCCGATCGATGTCTATATCGTCGACCGCATCGATACGCATAAGCTCGTCGAGGAATATATGCTGCTCGCCAACCGCGAAGTGGCCAAATTCATATTCGATTCGATCAAAAAGAAGGGTACTCGCGATACGGGCGCCATATATCGCATCCATGACGTTCCCGACAAGGACAAGATCATGAATCTCTCTGCATTCGTCAAGGCGCTCGGCTATGAGCTGAAGACCGACAAAGGCATCGTCACTGCCCATAATATCAATAGCCTGCTCGACCAAGTCGAGGGCACGCCGCACGAATCGCTCGTGCGCACCGCCACCATCCGTTCTATGCAGAAGGCGGTCTATTCGACCAAGAACATCGGGCATTTCGGCCTGGCCTTCAATTTCTATACTCACTTCACTTCTCCGATCCGCCGCTATCCGGACCTCCTCGTCCATCGCGTCCTCGCCAAGCATCTCCACAACGAGCCGTTCGGCGATCGCGACATCGCAGTATTCCAGAAGATCGCCGAGAGCTCGACGCGCCGCGAGATAGACGCAGCAGAAGCAGAGCGTGCCTCAAAGAAGCTCAAGCAGGTGGAGTACATGAGCGAGCGCGTCGGCCAGAAATTCGACGGCACCATCTCTGGGGTGACAGAATGGGGCATATATGTCGAAGAATCGATATCAAAATGCGAGGGCATGGTGGCCATCAGGAATCTCGGCAATGATTTCTTCAATTTCGACCAGAAGACATATTCGATCGTCGGCCAGAGGACCAAGAAGCGCTTCACGCTCGGCGACAAGGTTTCGTTCAGAGTGACCGCGGTCGATATTGACCGCCGGACGATCGATATGCTGCTCGCATAGCCCCCATTCATATTATAAAAAATCCTTCGATACATCGAAGGATTTTTTATCGCGCCTCGTAGATGACCTTGAGTTTTTTCAAGCCGCGATGGAGCCGCACCGACACCGCATTCTTGGTCTGGCCGGTGATCGACGATATCTCCTTGAGCGAGAGCATCTTTATATATCTCATGCCCATGACGGCGCGATATCGCTCAGGCAGCTTCTCTATGCTCTGCGAAGCGGCTTTTCCGTCGAGGATGTCGAACATGCGATCGGATTCGTCGGTGCCGGGCTCGAAGCCGCGGTCCATGAGCACATCGAGAGAGGACGACTTGTGCTTGCGATATTGATCAATGATCAAGCCGTTCAATATATGGAAGAGGAAAGCGCGCATGGCCTCTATCTTTCCGCCCTTTACGAGATAGAGCCACGTCTTCATGAACGTATTCTGCACGGTGTCTTCGCCGGTCTCTTTGTCGTTCAATTTGAAGAAGGCGTGGGCATTGAGCTTTTTATTGAAATCTTGATGCGCCCGAGTGAGCACATCCCGTATCGGGGTCATTTGTGGGGGACGTATGGTCATAGCATGAGGCCGTAGAGGAACGGCAATAGTTACAGATCCACATCTGATCGCGATGGTGCCCTTAAATAGGCACAAAAGAGGTCGTCAATGCGCTTATTATACCACAAATCGCTTGTCAATGATATGAGTGTAATGATTGTTATTTTCGGGCGGCTTTCCGTATATGAGAAAACACATATCAAAATCTACACAAAAAGGATTCAAGCCTATCGAAAAGGACTTTTTTGAGAGGCTTTGGGAAGAGAGCTGGACGTATATCAAGACAGTCGTCGATGTTTTGCGCGAGCCGGTATTGATACTCGATAGCCGTTTCAAGGTGCTCATTGCCAACGAGCCCTTCTATAGGACATTCCATGTCATGCCTCATGAAACAGAAGGCAAGATCGTCTATGAATTGGGGAATGGACAATGGAATATACCTGCATTGCGCAAATTGCTCGAGACCATCCTCCCGAAAGACACTTTTTTCAAAGGTTTTGAGGTTTCTCATGTCTTTCCGTCGATCGGCAGAAAGACGATGATCCTCAATGCGCGCAAGATCCATATCAATGAGGATGCGGGAGGAAAGAAGTTTCCTCCGATCATACTGCTCGCCATGGAGGACATCACCGAGATGATGGCGGTCGCCGATTCGATGGCGACGCATGCAAAGCGCCTCGAGGACAAGCTCGAGATCGAAGTAAAGCGCCTCGAGACGTCGATCACCGCTCTGCGTTCAGAGCTCGAGCGCCTCAAAAGCTAGGCGATGCAGTGCGACTGTCGATCATAACGGAGGAGCGGGCTTCATGAACCCTTCGACCTTCAGAACAAATATTTAGCGACTGAGAAAGAGGGGTTTGGACAAAAATGCGCGCCATGGCGTGCATTTTTGCATATCATTGGTCATTTTCTGTAATGCTCGTTCGAGCTAGGCGGCCTGCGCCCTATGGTCTATTTCATCGGCTTCGCCTGATAGTTGAGCATCCACTCGACGCCGTATTTGTCGGTGACGACGCCGAATATGCCGCCCCAGAAGGCTTCGTCGACAGGCATGAAGACCTCTCCTCCGACTGATAGCTTCGCGAAAATGTCGCGGAGCTCCTTCTCATCTGAACAATTGAGCGCGAGCGGTATATTGTCCCCGATCATCGCCGTGTCGCGCATCATGTCAGCGCCGAAGAATTCGATAGGACCTGACTTGAGCGTCGCATGCATGACGAGGTCCTGCTTGTCAGCGGGCATGTCCTTGGCTATCGGCGTCTCGCCGACGGTCTGGAAGGTCACTTCGCCTCCGAAGCAGTCCTTATAAAAATTCATCGCTTCGCGGCACTTTTTGTCATTGAATCGAACGTATGGGTTGAGTTGTATCATATGCGTGTGGTTACTGATAAAGGAGGATTATAGCATGGGAATGGAGCCCCCTGTCTCTGAATATAAAAAACCCGCAGGAAACCGGCGGG
>CAZSAV010000011.1:0-9913 GCA_964604805.1 uncultured Candidatus Saccharibacteria bacterium
TAGTAGAATCGTCCCACGCGGCCGTTTTCCGCCACGAGCGCGGCGTCGATCTCCAGATTGTCGTCGCTCGCCATGCCGACGTTCACATTGCCCTGAGCGATGAGCCCGACGGCATCGAGGCCATTGTAATTGGAGTAGAGGAGATCGGAATTGATGGTGATATTCGAATATTGCGCAGGGTCGGTCGAGCCGATGATGCCTGCCGCTATGGTCAGGCGCGCATTATTGACCTGGCCGTCCACCCATACGTTGTCGTCGACGAAGATGACGCCGTTCGTCGGGTAGGCGAAGGGGCTCCCTGAGACGAGAGTCTGATTCGAAGAGATCGGGCTTTTGATGCTCCATGTCCCCCACTGCGTCTGGTTGGAATCATTTGTGCAATTGTTCGGAGCCGCTTGGAGCGCATTCACTTTGTATACGTCATATTTTCCGTCCGTGCGCAGGACAATGTGGTAGCCCTGGGCATGCGAAGCGGTGAACTCTTTGCCTCCTGCAGAAGCTTGAGCCAGTGCTTGAAGTGACGAGAGATTGGCGGTGAGGCCGGCGAAATCGACGGCTGGAACCGAGACCTGCCTTCCGACAGAGAATACGTCGGGCCTGCTCGCCATCGGCGTATTGGCATTCGGATCGGACGGGCTGACGCACGTATGCACGCCCCACGAATTGGACGACGTGCACGAGCCGCTATCGGGGTCAGTATATGTCGCCATAGCGCTCGAAACGAGATTGTGCGCGAAGCCGTCGAAGCGTATGCCTTTATTGGAATGGACCGGACCGAACACTTCCGTGCCCGCGCCGAAGCGCATATTGTCGTCGGCGACAGCCGCGTATTTCGCGAGGGACGGTATGCCCAATACGACCTGTATCGTCCTCGATATGGACGACGAAGCGATTGTGCCCTTCGAGACGACCTTGACGATGGTAGAGCCGACCGGAGGAGCGGTGATCGTCAGGCTGTATGAGCCGAGGAGATTGCCGTCTTTGTCATAGAACTGATGGACATATGGTCCTGGGCCGTTGGTGCCGTCCTTGTAGTCTGTCGGATACTGGGCCAAATGCCATTGATAATAATCGACGCCGGCTTCGGCGATCTGGAATGCCTGCTCGCGCGCTTGGGCATTGCGGATGCCGCCGAGCATGGCCGCTCCCCAATTGGTGAGGCCGATCGTCATAGTGACGGCGATAGCGGCGAATATGAGGACAGAGAAGAGGATGTCTCCGCGGTCGCTTGTTCCCTTTTGTATGCGGATAGAGGTCATAGATTGGTTTTGAGGTTGCGCAGATTCGCTTGGGCGGAATAAGTCACCGGCTGCGGCGAGCGGTTGATATCGACATCGAGGGTCAGATTTATCTTGATGAGACGCACGGCGGTCACAGTGACCGGCATAGACAAAGGCGAGCTCGTGCCGTTGTAATTGGTATCGAAATATTGGAAGAGCGGCGTCGACGGGCTATTGCGCACATTGGTCACGATCGGAGAATTGACTTGATTTGCTGGATTGTAGGTAGCCGGAGACCCGCTCGGCTGGATCACGCCGCGGTAGAGCGTGCTCGTCGCCAAGAAATACGTTATCTCTTCAGTGGTGCCGTCATTGCCCGGATCGGCGAAGAACGACACGCTGCTCGTCGCGGCGCTCACGAGCGCATATGCCCCGTTCGCACCCGGCTCCATACCACGGAGCTCCTTGAGCATAGTCTTGAGGAGTATCTGAGCGTCCTGCGCCGTCCTAAACGAGCCGGATATCGAGCGCTGATGGATGAAGACGTTCGATTCAAATGCGGCTACAGCGCCCATGATAAGCAAAAATACTCCGATCGTGATGAAGACTTCGACCAAAGTAAACCCCCGATTAAAAGCGCGGAATCCGGCTTTGAATTTTTCATGAGAGACGCTCATATGCATGATATTGTAACCTATTGCCCCATGAGCACCGTCGCCTGCTGCCAGCCGCTCGATATGGTGAGGGATTGATTCGACGGCGCATAGCCCGATTTTATGACATTGACCGTATAGTTGCCTGACTGAAGCCCTTGGAATAAGACCTGGCCTGGAGGGACGCATGAGGACGTATAGGTGAATGAAACGCCCGATACGTCAGGCGTGACGGTAGCGGTATTGGTGGTGAGATATGCCATATAGCGGGCGAATTCATTGCCGTTATGCGCCGCATTGATCGGGGATCCTGATACGGAATAATACGTATTCGGCGTTCCATCAGGACCGAGGTACGACCAGACGGTCGAAGTAGAGGTCGGGTTGGTCGCGAACTGGAATTTGACGCTGCTCTGCCCCGCGAGAGCCGGCTGGCCGACAGGCGTCCATGAGAACGTATAAAAATTGCTCGATGTGCCCGTATCGAACGTGGACGACTCGATCGTGCCGGTGGCATTGACGTTATACAGCCCGAATGCCTGCTTCAAAATGATATCGCCAGGCGATGTGAGGCCGTCGGCAAAGCTGTTGTCTGCCCAATATCTGTTCGCCGTACCCATGGCGGCCTGCCCGCTTCCTCCCGACCAATCGGTCTGCGACATGGAGCCCTGCCCCGTCGTATAAGTGACGTCAAAGCCGTTCGGGCCAGTGAGCTCGACGGAGGCATTCGATATCGGCAGCTTGGTCGAGCCGTCTTCGACAGTGACGAGAGGGCTGTTCGAATTCTTGGGCAAGAGCACGATCTGTATGTTCTGAAAATTGTTCGGATTGAGCACGATCGGGTTATACGGATTGAGGCCGGCGAGGTCGTATGAGCTCCCTGTCGGAGTCAATGTATACGTATCCCACTCCATATTATTGAGGTCGAGACTGCCTGAGCCGTTAGTCGTCAGATTCTGGGAATATTTCGGCACGCTCGCTCCGATCTGCTTGCTGCCGACGAGCGTGAACGGGAAATTGGGCACTGCTTGGCAAAGCGGCGTCACGCTCGTCACATGGAACGAGCTCAGTCTGTCGATATAGAAGCTCGCTTGGGTCGCCTGCTGGTTCAAGACCGTGAGATTCGGCTTTACTGGCGTCGGATTCGAACCGCCTGCCGCATACGTCCGGTCAGTGGAATAGCCGCTCTTCGAGACGATCACCTGATATGCATTGACTCCTTGAGGCACGCCTATGATCTGCAGAGCTCCGCTGTTATTGGTGACGTCATTGTCGTCGATCGACGAAGTCGCCGTGCTCTGGACTGCGACATTGGCTCCCTGCACCGGCTGGCCATTGGCATCGAAAGCCTGTATCACCAGCGCTCCGCCATTCGACGCCGACTGGAGATTGGCTGGCGATACTTGTCCGGTCAATACCACAGGATGAAAATTCTGGCAGGTCGAACAGACGACGTTTATCTCGACGATCTTGTCGCTGGCTTGAACGGTCGAAGTCGAGAGATTGACGGCTCGTATGGTCATGCCGACCGTGAAGGTGAATCCTCCGCGCACCAGAGTCTGCGTCTGCGGCAATATGCCTTCAGGTATGCCATTGGTCAGGCCGACGCTCGTGTACGGCATGTTCCTGATGATCTCGAACTGCTCATCGGCCAACTGCACCGCGAGGATATTGGCTTGGCTGGCATTGGCGAGCTTGAACAGGCTCACGATAGAGCCGTATGCAGCCAGAGCCACAGCGAGGAAGACGGCCGAGCCGACGAGGACTTCGATCAAAGTGAAGCCTCTGTTTGAAGCACGAGGTTCAGATTTCATATTAGATTGCATTCACCAGCGAATATATCGGCGATATCATCGACACCGCGAAGAAACCGACCGCTCCGCCGATAAGGACGATGAGGACCGGCTCGATGATCGTAGACATGTCCTTCGTCTTTTGGTCGACGTCTTCTTCATAATAGTGCGCGACGCCGATCATCATCTCTCCCGTCTTGCCCGTCTCTTCTCCGACGCTCATCATCTCAGCGAAGAAAACCGGATACAGATCGGTCGCGCTCTCGAATACGGCCGACATGAGCTCGCCTTTCTTGATGGCCTCCCCTGCTTTCTTGAGGACATCGCGGAAATATACGTTCTGGACCACATTGGCGGTGATAGCCATCGATTCGACGACGTCGACACCCGAGCCCAAGAGCGACGAGAGCGTGCGCGCGGTCCGGGCGGTATTCACCTCCTGGATGAGCGTGCCTATGACCGGGATCTTGAGGATCGCCGCATGTATGACCCTCTTTCCCGAAGGCTTCTTGGACCAGATGTAGAATGACAGCGATAGGACGATGATAGCAGCGAGAACGAGCAAACCCTGATGCTGGAAGGCATTGCTCACCGCCAAGACCGCTCGAGTGGTGAGCGGGAGCTGGACATTGAGGTCGGTGAACGTCTTGAGGAGCGTCGGTATGACGAATATCATCATGAGGACGCCGATGAGCACCATGGCCGAGACGATCACAGCCGGATACATGAGAGCGCCGCGTATCTTCTTTTCGAGCGTATACGCGCTGTCCATCTGCGTCGCGACTACGCGCAGAGACTCAGCGAGAGTTCCCGACTGCTCCCCTGCATGGACCATCGATATGAATATGGGCGGAAAGACCTTGTCATGCTTGGCCAGAGCGTCTGCGAGCGTCGTGCCGCGCGAGACGTCGTCGATGACTGCCGTGATAATGGCTTTGAACGTCTTGTTCTTTGTCTGGCGCTCCAGCACCGAGAGGGCGCGAGAGAGAGCGAGGCCGGCTTCGAGCATGGAGCCGAGATTCCTCGCAAAATTTATCTTTTCGATGGTCTTTACATGCTTGAATATGCCGCTTAGATCGAGCTTGCCGAATATCCCTTTCGAGAGCATCTTCTCTTTGACCTCGACGACCTCGTCGCCGCCTTCTTTGAGCAGGCGATATATCTCGAAGCGGTCCGCGGCATCGCGCTCGCTCGTGTATATCTCGCCGGAAGGCTTTTTTGCTTTGAACGTGAAGTGAGACATATATTTACTCAGATACCACCCTCAAAACCTCCTCGATGGTCGTCAATCCCTGCACGCATTTGAATATGCCGTCCTCTATCATGGTGAGCATCCCCTCTTTCTTGGCTTGAGCCTCGATTTCCGACGATGTCGCATTCTTCATGATGAGGTCCTTGATCGTCTGCGTCATCTTCAATACTTCATGGATGCCGACGCGGCCCTTGAAGCCGTCGTTCTCTGCGCTCGGCACCGGCTTCCAAAATGCTATCTTGTCCCATGTATCTCCCGCCTTTACGACTTTTTCTGCTTTGAGCGCTTCAAGGACTCGATCGAGGTCGACGACTTTTTGCAATTGAGAGAATTCAGCCTTTGAGAGCTTGTACTGCTCTTTTGTGTCGGTCAGTCTACGCACGAGCCTCTGTCCGATGACGATGTCGAGTGTGGATACGAGCAAGAACGACTCCACCTTCATATCGAGGAGGCGCGGCATGGCGCCAGCCGCCGAATTGGTATGCAGAGTAGAGAGGACGAGGTGGCCGGTGAGGGCGGCATTCACAGCGAGCGCTGCGGTCTCATTATCGCGTATCTCTCCGACCATGATGATATCGGGGTCCTGGCGGACGAGAGTGCGTATGCCTTGAGCGAAGCTGAAGCCTATCTCCGGCCTAACTTGCGTCTGGTTAATGCGAGCCATCTGATATTCGATCGGGTCTTCGATCGTGGAGATATTCACGTCCGGCTGATTCAATATATCGAGCATAGTATAGAGCGTCGTCGTTTTGCCGGAGCCTGTGGGACCGGTAGTCAGGATCATGCCCGTCGACTGCGTCAGAGCTTTGTGGATGCGCTCGAGGCTCTCTCCATGGAAGTTGAGATATTCGAGGGTGAAGCCGGAGACGCTCTCGCGAAGGAGGCGCATGACGGTCTTTTCGCCATAATACGTAGGCAATATCGAGACGCGGAAAGACACTTTTTCATTGCTCATATCTACTTTGAATCGCCCGTCCTGGGGCAAGCGCTTCTCGTCGAGCTTGAGATTCGACAATACCTTTATGCGCGCGCTGATCGAAGGCCCGGCGGCTTTGGGGAGGACCATGGCGTCATGGAGGAGGCCGTCGATGCGATAACGGACGAGCACCTGGTCTTCCATAGGCTCGATATGTATGTCTGAAGCATTCTGAAGGATGGCATGCTTGACCAGAGTATCGACGATGCGCACCACCGGCAGATCCTCGGCTATCTTCTTGAGATCGGACTCAGTGACCGCCTCGCCTTTCTCTTCGGAGATCGTCTTCATGGTCGCCGTCTCTTTCTGTATGATGTCGCCGAATTCTGCCTTGAGGCTCTTTTGATACTGGACGAGCGCCTCCTTGATCGAGTCGGAGTCGCTGAGGCGCGGCATGATCTTGAGATTGACCTTCTTTTTTATGAAATCGATCGCAGAAAGGTCGTTGACGTCGAGCATAGCCACCTCGAGAGCGGCATCGGTCTTCTTGAAGGCGACGATATTGTGGCTGCGGGCTATGGGCTCAGGTATGAGAGAGAGCGTCTCGAACGGGATCTTTTTGCCTTTGAGGTCGACGAACGGGATGCCGAGCACATACGCCTGCATGCGGCGCAGATTGTCGGCCGTTATCTTGCCTGCAGACACGAGGACATCGCCGAGGCGCTTGTCATTGGCGTCAGTCTGCTTTTTTGCATCCTCGAGATCCTCCTTGGACACGAGCCCGGAGTCGAGGATGAATTTGTAGAGCTGGGCGTCTTCGACGAACATATGCTCAATTGTATCATATAAAAAAATCCCCTGACCGATCGATATCGGCAGGGGAAATGCTATGTCTGCGCGCTGACTCGCCTCTCGAAGACGTATCCGAATTCCTCCGGAAACGGCTTGCCTTTGGGCTTGTACGAGGAATGCAAGTGGTGGCACACGACGCGATTGCGCATCGCAGGGACGTCGTCGATCGCGTGGAGGGTGAGAAGACCGGTCGATCCGGCGATCTCAGGTATCGGCTCGTGCATGACGACCAATGCGCGGAATCCCATCTTGGCGATGGTCTCGTCGGAAATAGCGAGCCTGAGGAGGGCCGCGCTTTCCGCCGAAGGATCGATCATCCCCTTTTCATATGCGGATCGACGGATCTTCTCTTCGAGCCGATCTGATTCGGGGAGGCCGGCGACAGAGACCACATCGAAGTGCGTCTCTATGCCCACGCTTATCCTGCTCGGGCGGACGACGGTCACGTTGTCGTCGGCGAGCTCGCGAAAGCGTTCTTTGCCCGTGAATTCGAGATGCCGGATATTGTTCTCGGCATAGTCGCTCATGGTGAGGCCGCCGCTCCGGAGCCCGATGACGAGCTCATCGATGGTCCGTCCGTCGGTCATGACCGACGGCAACAGGCAAGCGCTTTTGACGACTTGCTCGAGGCCTGGCGGCGCTTGACCGTGGGAACGATAGAAATCGGCTTCCCCTGCTGAGAGTGTGGTCCGTTGGATCCCAGGCACTCGTACTTCTAGCGTGTTTGATATCGCACTCATAGGTCGGTTCTGGAATCGATAATTTAGTTCAAATTGCTGTCCAACTGCACTATATATAATATACATTAATCAATTTGTCAATAGGCTCTCTGTGGATATCGGCTATCCAAAGCCGTATTTGCATTATCTTCTATATATGGTATGATACTCCTATCAGTACATGTTCGCCCGAAAGGCGGACTTGTTTGTTAGAAAGGCCGAAATGCCTTCTAAAAAGGTCCGAAAAACTTAATAACAATAGAATAACAACTACATATATGTTCGACCTCAAAGTGATAAATTCCGTCGTCCAACAGCTCGAAGAGGAGCGCGGCATACCCCGCGAAAAGACCCTCGAGGCTATCGCCATGTCTTTGGCGACCGCCTACAAGAAGGAATACGGCAAGAAAGGCCAGATCGTCCGCGCTTCGTTCGATTCCAATTCGGGCCAAGTCGAGTTCTGGCAGGTCAAGATCGTCGTCGACCGCAAGCAAGTGATCATGGAAGGAGACGAGGAGCCGGAGGGCGACCTCAAGGATACGGCTCTCGAAGACATCAAGATCCGCTTCAATCCAGAACAACACATGCTCATCGAAGATGCAAAGAAGATCAAGAAGAACGCCGAGATCGGCGACGAATTGGTGTTCCCTCTCGAAGCCAAGGCTGATTTCGGCCGCATCGCCGCTCAGACCGCCAAACAGATCATCATCCAGAAGATCCGCGAAGCTGAGAAAGTCTCGGTCATGGGAGAATTCGGCCAGAAGGAAGGTGAGATCGTCGCCGGAACAGTGGAGCGCGTCGAGCGCGGAACCGTCTACATCGACATGGGCCGCGCCATCGGCGTCATCCCCTACGAAGAGCAGATACCGAGCGAGCGCTGGAAGACCGGCGACCGCATCCGCGCATATCTCTTCGCCGTCGAAGAGACGCCCAAGGGCATCGTCCTCAAGCTCTCTCGCTCGCATCCAAAATTCCTCGCCAAGCTCTTCGAAACGGAAGCCCCTGAGATCGCCTCAGGCACCGTCGAGATCAAGGCCATCGCCCGCGAAGCCGGCTCTCGCTCGAAGATCGCCGTCGTCTCTCATGACGCCCACATCGACCCGATCGGCTCTATGGTCGGCCAGCGCGGCGTCCGCGTCTCGACCGTGACCTCTGAGCTCTCTGGCGAAAAGATAGACATCGTCGAATGGAACGAAGACGCAGCCCTCTTTATCGAGGAGGCCCTCTCCCCCGCCGAAGTCGTTTCGCTCGAGCTCGACGACAACGAGCACCGCGCCGTGGTCACCGTGACCGAAGACGAGCAGTCGCTCGCCAGCGGCAAGGGCGGCCAGAACGTCCGCCTCGCGGCCAAGCTCACCGGCTGGAAGATCGACATCAAGTCGGCCGGAGGAGACAAAGACGAGGAATCTGAAGACGATGAGGCTGTCGACGAAGGCGAAGTGACCGCCGAGATCACCGAAGAGAAGGTTGAAAAGAAAGCAAAGGAAGAGGTCGCTGAGGAGAAGAAATAATCGAATCAATAAAAAGAAAAAACCGCCGGCCAATAGGTCGGCGGTTTTGCGTAGAGACACGATCAAGGCTTCTTGCGCCGATCGATGTCGAAGGTCAGAGGGACGGGCTGTGAATTATACGCGGGATCCACTGGTACGCCCGCCCTCGGCATAGATGAGACGACGCGCGCCAATACAGCGACCGGGGATGCGGATCCAGCATCGCTTGAATCAAGTCCGCGCTTTACGTCCGCTGCGGCCTTGGGGCCGTACACTTTTGAGACTTTTTTAAGGAATAATGCATTCATAGGTATCTATCCTTATTGTAATCAGGAAATGCCATTTCACAAGTCAAAAAATGCCGCGGATCAGGGATCCGCGGCATCGTCGTATCGCTACGACTTTTTCAACATCGTCTGTACTTTGGACCAGTAGGTCGCGGTAGCTTTGCTCCGCCAGCCTTCCGGTCCACCGTTCCATATGCGAGCCCGGTCTTCGTCCCGCGGCTCTCTCCCCAATCGATCGCGTGTCGCATACATTTCAAGGTACTTTTGACACACCCATACCGACAAGGAACGGTTCCCAAGAAGGTCTTCTGGACGTATCTTGGTACCGAAGCGCCGATTTACATCGTCGACGCACGGCTTCCGGATCTGCAACGGTCCGTAGGCCTTGTCCTTCATATGGCGATCGCCCAGTGCATGGTCATTTCCATGCGATTCGACCTGTATGAGCCCCCGTATCAGGCGGTTCTTGGTCGACTGCTTTTCGGCAGCATGTGCCGAGCCGCATCCAGTCATCGAGGCGATCACTATTATTCCTGTCACTATCAGCTGTTTTATGTGTTTCATTTCCAGCCTTTCTAGCCGGAATGAGGAACCGAGTTACCCGTATATTATAGCATAAATATATGCTATTTGTCAATACTCGTGATTCCTATAAAATACCCCTCAGCTAAGCCACAAATCTTGCCATTTCGGGCCTTTTCTACTAGAATGCGCACATTATCGTAATCGCG
>CAZSAV010000012.1:0-9868 GCA_964604805.1 uncultured Candidatus Saccharibacteria bacterium
TCAAACGCATATGCCCGAAATGCTCCGTCGTACGCCGAGGGAGCTATGTCTATGTCGTCTGCAAAGCCAACCCGCGCCATAAGCAGCGCCAGGGATAATATATATTTTAATGCGCATACTCGGAATAACACTGCCAGAGAATAAGAGGCTCGAAATCGCCCTCACCGCGATCTACGGAGTCGGACGCTCGCGCGCCAAGCTCGTGCTCAAAGAGACCGGCGTGAGCGGCGACCTCAAGGCAAAGGACCTGACGCTCGACCAGGAGAACAACATCCGCAAGCTCGTCGAAGCATACAAGATAGAAGGAGACCTCAAGCGCGAAGTCGCCGGCAACATCAAGCGCCTCAAAGACATCAAGGCGTACCGCGGCCTCCGCCACGCCCGCCATCTCCCGGCTCGCGGACAGAGGACAAAGACCAATTCCCGCACCGTCCGTGGCAACGTCCGAAAGACCATGGGATCTGGCCGCAGGAAGGAAGAGAAGAAGTAATCATATATTCATACTATTATCATGGGAAAAAAACGTATAGTCGCAACAGGAACGCCGGAAGGAGCAGACGCGAAGTCCGCCCCGGTTTCAGTATCCTCAAAGAAGAGGGTAGATTCTGGCACGCTATATGTTCAGTCTACCTATAACAACACCAAGCTCCTTCTCACTGACAAGAAAGGCAACGCCCTCATGTGGGGTTCGAGCGGAGCGGCGGGATTCCGCGGGGCCAAGAAGGGCACTCCGTTCGCAGCAGCCAAGGTCGGCGAGACGCTGGCCCTCAAGGCCCAGAACATCGGCTTGAAGGAGATCGATGTCGTCGTCAAAGGCGTCGGATCTGGCCGCGAATCAGCGATCCGAGGATTCATCAGCAAGGGCGTCGTCATCTCGGCCATCAAGGACGAGACCCCGATCCCGTTCAACGGACCGAAGCCCAAAAAGCCTCGCCGCGTATAGCATAATCTTTCCATCGTAATTTAAATCATATGAAAATCGGCCCACGATACAAGAAAGCTCGCTACCTCGGCGCTCCCGTCTTCCTAAAGACGCAGACGCAGAAATACGCCATGCGCCTCCAGCGCAAAGTCAAGACGACGCGCCGCAAGAGCGCGAAGAGCGAGTATGGAAAGCAGATGCTCGAGAAGCAGAAGGCGCGCTACAGCTACGGCGTCTCTGGCAAGCAATTCACCAATTACGTCAAATTGGCTTTGAAGACGCAGGGCGACAACGGCAAGAACCTCATCCGCATCCTCGAAGGCCGCCTCGACAACGTCATGACCCGCGCAGGCTACGCTGCGTCTCGCTCAGCCTCGCGCCAGATGGTCTCCCATGGCCATATCACCGTGAACGGCCAGATCGTGACCGTCCCGTCATACCAGGTATCTACCGGCGACATCATTGCCATCAGAGAAGGCAGCAAAAAGAAGGTCATTTTCAGCAAGCTCGACGAACAGCTGAAGAGCGTCAAAGTCCCGTCATGGATGAAGGTCGATGCAGACAAGAAGGTCGTCACCATAGACGGCGAGCCCTCAGCCGATCAGACCGAGCTCCTTTTCGACGTCCGCGCCGTGCTCGAGTTCTACACGCGCTAGACATAAAGCATTTTTAATGTATAATTAATCGTCTACTTATTTTATATACACATATATGACATACGACGTAATCCTCCCATCAAAGCCGAAGGTCATCCACGAAGAGGGATCGACCGGCACCTATGAGATCGACGGCCTCTATCCAGGCTACGGTCACACGCTCGGAAACTCTCTCCGACGCATCATTTTGTCGTCTTTGCCGGGAGCCGCGATCACCAAGGTCAAAATCGCCGGCGTCGAGCCTGAGTTCTCGACCGTAAACGGCGTCAAGGAGGCCGTCATATCCATACTTTTGGCCATCAAGAAGGTGCGCATCCGCATGAATACCGACGAAGCCCAGGTCATCACCCTCAAAGCCAAGGGAGCCAAGGAGGTCTCAGCCAAGGACATCGACGCTCCGGGACAGGTCGAGATCTTGAATCCTGACCTCCACATCGCCACTCTCACCGAGAAGTCGTCTGACCTCGACATCGAAATGACCGTCGAGAAGGGCCTCGGCTATGTTTCCAAGGAGACCATCCAGAAAGACCGCGTCGATATCGGCTCCATCACTCTCGACGCCGCCTTCACACCGATCCGCAAGGCCAACTACGAAGTTGAGAACATGCGCGTCGGAGATCGCACCGATTTCAACAGGCTGCGCATCTCGATCGAGACCGACGGAACGCTCACGGCCCGCGAGGCGCTCGAGAGCTCCATCGCCCTCATGATCAACCAGCTCAAGGCCATCGTCGGCTTCAAGGAAGACGAGCCAGCGGCTCCGGAAGCCGCTTCATCGGCAGCAGAAGAGGGAGCCGGCAGCGACAAGCTCCAGGAGATCGACACTGAGCTCCTGAAGACCCGCATCGATTCGCTCGGCCTCTCGGCGCGCACCGCCAAGTCGCTCACGAACGCCAATATCCGCACCTTGGGAGGCCTCGCCCGCAAGAAGGAGTCCGACATCATGGATGTCGACGGCCTCGGCGCCAAAGGCATGCAGGAGATAAAGAAGATGCTCGCCCAGCACGGCATAACCCTCAAACAGTAATCATCCCGATATCAGACCACCATGAGACACCATAACAACGTACGAAAATTCGGCCGCGAGAAGACACAGAGGCACGCCCTCATGCGCTCTTTGGCGCGCAACCTGATCCGCGACTCGAAGATCCGTACGACGGCTGCCAAGGCCAAGGAGCTCCGACCGTTCGTCGAGAAGCTCGTCACCAAGGCCAAGCTCGGCACCATAGCGTCGCGCCGCCTCGTCAATGCGAGGATCCAGGGCGCTCCGGAGACCAAGAAGCTCTTCGAGACGCTCGCCCCGAAGTACAAGTCTCGCAATGGCGGCTATACCCGCATCATCAAGCTCCCGAACCGCGAGCATGACGGCAGCCCGATGGCCCTTATCGAATTCGTATAAATACCACCATGAAGCACACTATCGATGCACAAGGAAAGAAGCTCGGACGCGTCGCAAGCGAAGCGGCGGCCATTTTGATCGGCAAGAATTCTCCGGCTTTCCAGAATAACAAGGTCATCCCGGTCTCGGTCACCATTTCCAATGTGAACCTCGCCGACGTCTCAGCCAAGAAGAAGCTCGGGGACATGTACGTCACGTATACCGGCTTCCGCGGCGGACTCAATACCGAGAGCCTCTCAGCCTTGATCGCTCGACGCGGCATGCCTGAGGTCTTCAAGAGGGCAGTCTACAACATGCTCCCGGCCAACAAGCTCCGCGCACAGAGGATGAAGAACCTTACTATCACCGAATAACGAATATGACGACAAAACCTACAGAAAAATACTTCGAAGCAGTCGGCCGCCGCAAGACCGCCATCGCTCGCGTCCGCATCTACCCGTCTGCCAAGTCGGGCTACGAGGTCAACGGCAAGACCCTCGAGGCATATTTCCCGGTGAAAGAGATGCAGCTCACGGCTACCGAGGCATTCGCCGGCAGCAAGATCGCCGCGAAGTTCCATGTCACTGCCAAGCTCGTCGGAGGAGGCGTATCGGCTCAGGCTGAAGCGCTCCGCCACGGCATCGCTCGCGCTCTCCTCGTCTACGATATAAACTCTCGCGCCGCATTGAAGAAGCTCGGCTATCTCCGCAGGGATGCCCGCGCCAAGGAGCGCCGCAAGTTCGGTCTCAAGAAGGCTCGCAAATCTCCGCAGTGGTCGAAGCGCTAGCGAAGACCACGAGGGCGCTGTTCGAGTGGAGCAAACGTTAATATCCATGAAAAGGGGCTTCGGCCCCTTTTTTCGTAACCGCTCCTAGGTTGACAACATGGCGATTCGAGATAGTATTCATGCCAGAAAACAGCAACAAAAGGAGCATATGCACATCGTCCCCTATATCTGCGGGCTTGCCGCTATCGTCATATTCGCATTCATCGTCGTCCGTTCGAAGCCTGCAAAGCAGGGCTGGTTCGCCCGCAATCGTCGCATCATCATCGAAAAAGGCAACGGGCCTCCGCCGAAGCCAGGAACCCAGTATTGATATCCCGCGCCCTCGCTCAAAGCGAGGGTTTTTTATTGCGCATATGTTTTTTTTCATATATCCTTGAGTCATGTTCAAAAAGAAGCCATCAGACGACGATGTCGTTCCTATAGACTCTGGCGCTGGATCTTCGGATCTCGATGATTCTATCGTGGCCGAAGAGAATTCGGCCGAGGCGATAAAGAAGCTCCGCGAAAAGCTCAAAAAGGCTGAGACAGAGAAGCAAGAATACCTGACGGGCTGGCAGCGCGCCAAGGCTGATATGGTCAATGCCCGCAAGAGAGACGAGGCTGAGCGAGCCGAATTCACCAAATACGCCAATGAGCGCCTGATAGACGGGCTTATCCCGGTCCTCGAGAGCTTCGAGCTCGCTATGGGCAACAAAGAAGCATGGGGCAAAGTAGACAAAAATTGGCGCATCGGCGTCGAGTATATCTATTCTCAGCTCAAGAAGGCATTGAGCGACTCCGGTTTGGAAGAGATCGATCCAATCGGTAAACAGTTCGATCACAATCGTGACGAAGCTGCTGAATACGTTCCCGTAGAATTAGAGTCAGACCATCACAAGGTGATAGCTGTCATTCAAAAGGGCTATTCGCTCAACGGTCGTCCGATGAGACCGCCAAAGGTGAAGGTAGGAGAATTCGTCCCTAAATCTAAAGAATAGCTCCTAGCCGGCTCTTGCTTCACCGCACCATTTCAAGTAAAATCCGCGTACATATACCATGCTCGTATCATCCTCACAGCCGCGATTCATACGCAAAAATTTCACTGACGCCTCGGGCCGCCAGTTCCGCCTGACCTTCTTGGTCGCGCTCGTCGATGGCGAGATGAAAGGCAGGCTCGTGTCTGCTGAGCCGATAGCCTTCGCGCAGTTGGATGGGGAAGTGTCAGATGGATCGTTCTATCTCCCGATCGCCATCCCTCAGAACGAAGCTTCGACCGAATATGTGCCCGCATTCACGCCGGTCGCTTCGCCGTATTTCTCTTTAGATTTTCTCATACATAGCCAACCTACGAGGGCGCCTTCTTGTAAATAAAAATCCGGTAACCATCGCTGGTCACCGGTATAGTCCCGTCTAGTGTTTGCGTCCAGATAATTCACCCATCTTCCTCTGAATATGGTCCAACGAGTCACCGATACACTTAATCGCTGAGCCTTTCGGAAAAGCTGAAATAGTGAACAGTGGTTGATCTGAAAAAACGAAACCCGTGCACCGACGCACATTGCCTGCGCATTCGTCCAAGAGCTTCTGATTGCGATCTGGATCGTCGCTCGCATCGCCAGCCCATTGAATGAAAATTGCACCGAATTCAAAATCAAAGAGCTGATATGGCGCGAATACTTTCAGGAGTCGATCAGTTATGCGGTCGCCTGTGGTGCCATAGATATGCCAGTTCTTATGGACGATTCCCAGGACATCGAATCCAGCTTCAGTGAGTCGATCGACGGACTGCTCGACTGCAAAGTCTTCATCACCGACAATGAGAAATTTCATATTTTTCCTTGTTGAATGTTCGTGAGTTCATCAAATTTGTACCACTATTAGTCCTAATATGTCAATACAATGAAAAAATATGAGTTACCAGAGAATACCAAGATCAAACTTGATGATGCAACATATGGCCTAGTAAAGGATTCCATAAAACGTGCATATTCAAAGGTAGAAAATACCCCAACAGGTTTTGTCTATACAGTTGATTTTGAAAAGCAACCTTAATAATCCTAGAATTATAAAACCATGTCCAAAATCATCGGAATAGACCTCGGAACGACATTCTCCGCCGTCGCTGTGATGGAAGCGGGAACGCCGAGAGTCCTCGAAAACGCAGAAGGCGCGAGAACGACGCCTTCGATCGTCGCCCAGTCTAAGACAGGCGAACGCTTGGTCGGACTCCTTGCCAAGAGGCAGGCGGTCACGAACCCAAAGAACACCATATCGCAGATCAAGCGATTCATGGGCCACAGCTTCGACGAAGCCGACGTCCAGAAAGACATCAAGAACGTCCCCTTCGACGTGCGCAAGGCGTCGAACGGCGGCATCGAAGTGAAATTCGGAGACAAGTGGCTCCGTCCTGAAGAGATATCGGCTATGATCCTCCAGAAGCTCAAGATGGACGCTGAGGCGCGCTTGGGCGAGAAGATCACCGAAGCAGTCATTACCGTGCCCGCATACTTCAACGCCTCGCAAAGAGCCGCCACCAAGGACGCTGGCCAGATCGCCGGCCTCGACGTAAAGCGCATCATCAACGAGCCGACAGCCGCCGCATTGGCGTATGGCTTCAACAAGAAGAAAGACGAGAAGATCGCCGTATTCGACTTCGGAGGCGGCACCTTCGACATATCCGTATTGGATGTCGGAGCAGATACTATCGAAGTGAAGTCCACCGACGGCGACTCCCACCTCGGCGGCCGCGATATCGACGCCAAGATCGTCAATTGGCTGGCCGATACGTTCAAGAAAGAGAACGGCGTCGACCTGAAGAGCGACGCGCTGGCCCTCCAGCGCCTCGATGAGGCGGCCGAGAAGGCCAAGATCGCGCTCTCTACCTCGATGCAGACCGAGATCAACATCCCGTTCATCACCTCCGGCGCAGACGGGCCGAAGCACCTCCTCGTCACCTTGACTCGCGCTCAGCTCGAAGAGCTCTGCCGCGAATTCATCGACCGCGCCATGGCCATCACCAAACGCGCCCTGGATGCGTCTCCATTCAAAGTAGGCGAGATCAATGAAGTCATCCTAGTCGGCGGCCAGACGCGCATGCCGGCTCTCCAGAATGCAGTCAAACAGTTCTTCGGAAAAGATCCTCACATGGGAGTGAATCCCGACGAGGTGGTTGCGGTGGGCGCCGCTATTCAAGGCGGAATATTAGGCGGCGAGGTCAAAGACGTCCTCCTCTTGGACGTCATCCCGCTGTCATTGGGAATCGAGACCATGGGCGGAGTCGCTACGAAGCTCATCGAAAAGAATACGACCGTGCCGACGCAGAAGTCGCAGGTATTCTCGACTGCGGCAGACAACCAGACGTCAGTGGAGATCCACATCACGCAGGGCGAGCGCGCCATGTCTGCTGACAACAAATCTCTCGGCCGCTTCATCCTCGACGGCATACCGCCGGCGCCTCGCGGCATGCCGCAGGTAGAAGTGACGTTCGACGTCGATGCAAACGGCATATTGAATGTGACCGCCAAGGACAAAGCGACCGGCAAGGCCAACTCTATCAAGATCACCGCTTCGTCAGGCCTCTCGAAGGACGAGGTAGAGAAGATGAAGCAGGAAGCTGCCGCTCATGAGGCTGAAGACAAAGTAAAACATGAAGCGGTAGAAGCAAAGAATATCTCTGAACAGCTCATCTACACGTCAGAGAAAGCATTGAAAGACGCAGGCGAAAAGGTTCCTGCTGATGTGAGGAAGGGAATCGAAGACAAGATTGCTGATTTGAAGACTGTCAAGAATGGCTCTGATCTGGCGCTCATCAAAAAGGCTACAGAAGCGCTGTCGACAGAGATCCAGAAGATAGGCGCCGCCTACGCGCAGGGCGCTTCGGCGAGCCAAGGCAGTCCAAACGACGGAAAACAGGGAGGAGATAATGTGAAGGACGCAGAGTTCAAGGAGAAGAAATAGTTCTTAAAAATTAAAAGGACCCTCGTACAGCTCCTCCGACAAAATCGGGGGAGCCAACGAGGGTCCGGAAGGATCTGTCCCTTTAGGATCGATTGCTACAGCTTGTACCAGCAGGTGAGTCGAGGGTTCGCGGGCTCGCGCCGAGCCTCGAATGAAGCTTGAGCATTCAAGGCCCTCCAACGTAGCTGTGCCAACGCACGAGCTTCTTCAAGGGTTGAAGCCTTGATCGGCTCCGCCTGCTTCTGACTAAACAGCTCCCCGTCCATATACTCGAGATGCCATTCACCGATCTGGGAATCGAACTCTTCGATAATCAGTGGAGCATCATTTAGCTTTGGAAGGCCAATGCTCGAGAGAGCTTTGTTCAAGCTCTGGAGGGTCATACGGCCGACATTCTGGAATTTAAGAAATCCCACCTGCCGTCTCGGGTTATATCCGCCGTTTTGTTCCTGTAGGCGATACACGCCGATGAGAGTCGTAACGCCGTGATTGTTGAGGATGCGAAAGAGCCGGACATAGTGCCGCGAAGGCATCCAGGCGGTAAGCTCATTCGCTGGTTTCTGGAGAAGGCTGATGATTTCTGCGTTCATACGTGTTTTGAAGGATTCAATCGACATGTCGATATGACGTGCCGCAACTGAATCAAGAAAAACATATAAGATATTAGTTGTCAATTCAAGAAAAAAGCCTCCGCGTCTCTCTGATTCGCCGAATTGGCGCATCAGAGAGACAAATGGAGACTTTGCGAATGCCTCAATGGAAGAAGCGGCCGAATATTGCTTGACCGATGAAGTACGGAGCAAGGTACAGGGCAGTGAGTATGAGCAAGAAGATGAGCAGTTTCATAGTCCATTATGGGTAATGCTTCATCAGTTCCTTCCACGTCGCCTCAGCCAGGCTCTTGGGATCCGCATCGACGACGGCGATGCCTTTCTCGACGGTCTCCGGCTGGTTGCTGATCAAGATGATGGCGCCTGGGCCATCGAACGCCCAGCGAGCCGATGCTGCGACATCGACGCTGTCAGTGATGGTGAGCATGACGCGCGGGTCATCTTGCGAAGTGCTGCTTATCCATTGCTCAATCCCTTGATCTACGCCATGAAGGGCGTGAAGAGCGAAATTCGGACGGAGCAGACGCACTATCTTGTTAAGCTGCAGTGATTTCATTCGTATCCTTTCGTTGTAAACGTTCGAACGTTGCCCAGAATAATAACATGTGTTAATATATACGTCAATATATGGCCAAAGACTATTACAAGACCCTCGGCGTCGATAAGAGCGCCTCGCAAGACGACATCAAAAAGGCGTTCAGGAAGCTCGCGCACGAGCATCACCCCGACAAGAACAAGAATAACCCCGACTCTGCCCAGAAGTTCAAGGAGGCCAGCGAGGCGTATTCAGTATTGTCGGATGGCGAGAAGCGCAAGCAATACGACATGTTCGGCTCGACAGGTCCTGGCTTTAACCCAGGCCAAGGAGGATTCAATAGCCAAGGCTTTGGCGGCTTCGACTTTTCTGGCTTTCAGAATGGCGGCTTCAATTTTTCGCAAGGCGGCGTCGAATTCGATCTGGGCGACATATTCGGTGAATTCTTCGGCGGCGGCCGCAGGCCAAAGAAAGGCAAGAACATATCGGTCGACGTGGAGCTTTCATTCAAAGACTCCATTTTTGGCATCGAGAAAGAGATATCGATCATGAAGGAGAAGCTTTTGGTCAAGATACCTCCGGGCATAGAGAACGGCCAGGGACTGCGCATCGCCGGCAAAGGGGAAGACGGTCCGGGCGGCAAAGGCGACCTCATCGTCCGCGTCTGGGTCAAAGAGCATACGATATTCAGGAAAGAAGGCTACAACCTGGTCATGGAGCTTCCCGTGAAGCTCACTACGGCGCTCACCGGAGGCAAGGCCGACATAGAAGCCCTCGACGGGCAGATAGAGCTCAAGATACCTTCAGGCACCGTCCACGGCGAAATCTTGCGCGTAAAGGGCAAGGGCGTGCCGTACGAGACGACTGGCCACATATTCGGCGCTGGGGGCCGCCGCGGCGATCTCCTCGTCGTCGTGCATATCGATATGCCGCGCAAGCTCTCGAAGAATGCACAGAAGCTCGTCGAGGAGCTCAAAAAAGAGGGGATTTGATCTTTCTCGCGTCAGTTTCAATATTTGACAATATCATGATATGTGATATGG
>CAZSAV010000013.1:0-809 GCA_964604805.1 uncultured Candidatus Saccharibacteria bacterium
TTCGGCACATCGACTCCAGGCTCGACGCTCTCTGTGCAAGGGAATTCCGACCTCGGCAATTTCGCTTCTGCTGGATATTTCATCGCGACCACTTCGACCGCTTCCATTTTCCCGTATGCTTCTTCAACCGCGCTCACGCTTACAGGCCCGCTTTTTGCGGGAGCGAATCTCTCTGGCACAGCCGGTCAGGTGCTCCAATCAACGGGAACCGGCATCCAATGGGTCGCGAGCAGCACGCTCGCAACCTTGTCGGGGGTGCTGAGCGTCGGCAAAGGCGGCACGGGCACGAGCGCATTCAGCTCGGGTCTCGTCCTCTATGGCGGCGGTTCGAGCATCGCGACGTCGTCGGGATTCACCTTCAACGGCACGACGCTCACCGCTCCGGCATTCGCGGCATCGTCGGGATCGACGGCATCGACCTTCGCGATGGGCGTGAATATCTCATCGTCGGGAGCGAATCCGACCGTGTATAACCCGACCAACGGCGTCGGCGTCATATTGCGCGGCAATGACGGCAGCGGCACGTACGGCCAGCTCCGCATCGTCGCCAATGGCGGCGCATGGAGCGACAGCCAAGAGACGTCATATTTCCAGATCACCAACGCCACGAATAACAACGCCACATTCATGGGCGGAACGTACGGCGCAGACACCCAGTTGAATCGTCTGCAGTTCAATGCGTCATCGACGCAGGTCACCGACCTTGCATTCTCTTCGACGGCTATTCCGAGCGCCATATTCTCGGTGCAGAGCTCGACCGCATCGAAGCGCATCATGAACATCATCGGCGCATCGGCGCAGACAGGCGA
>CAZSAV010000013.1:819-9819 GCA_964604805.1 uncultured Candidatus Saccharibacteria bacterium
GACATTACCGCAAACGGCGGATCGAATGGCGGCTTATTCGCGGTCGCTTCAAACGGGAACATCGGCATCGGCACGACGACGCCGACTCAGCGCTTGGCGGTCGCAGGAAACGCTATCGTGGGCGGCAATGTGCTCGCTTCGAGCTTCACCTCGACGTCGACCGCCGCCACATCGACGTTGGCTGGCTCGCTCATTGCCGGGACATATTATTCGACATCGACGATCAATGGCGGTCTATCTGTGAACAATGTATTCAACGTCCTCAATACGAACGGATATATAGGCGTTAATACTCGCACTCCTCAACATAATCTCGATATCGCCGGCGATCTAAATGTGAGCGCGGCAGATGTCGCACAGGCTGCGATTATCACCGCGGTGACCGGCGTAGGCGATGTTACGGGATTGAACGTCAATGTCACCGGCGACACCGCTGACGGATACGATGCATACGGCGGCTATTTCAACGTGAGTGGCGGCAACCGTAGTTACGGCATATATTCTGTCGCTACGTCTAACTATTTCTCCGGAAATGTCGGCATAGGCACGACCTTTACTCCCGCAACATTCGAAGTGGTCGGGAACTCGATCCTCGGCGGCAATGCCCTCGCCGGGTATTTCACCGCGACGTCCTCGACCGCGTCCGTATTCCCATACGCATCGACAACTGCCATTTCCTGGACTGCTACTTCTACCGGAAACAACGGCATCAATTTGACGAGCGGCTGCTACGCTGTCGCAGGGAGCTGTCTTTCATTGGGCAGTTTCGGAGGCACACTTGCCGTCGGGAACGGCGGCACCGGTGCAAGCACCTTCGGTCAAGGATGGATTTTCTCGAACGGGGGCACCGGCGCATTGAATTCGTCGACGAGCCCGACGGTGAATTACATCACGGCAACTTCGACGACCGCGACGAGCACGTTGCCGAACCTGGCGGTGAGCACATCTATGATGATAGGGACCTCGACCCAAGCGAATAACTCGGTGCTTACCATAAAAAGCGCCGCTGTCGCCAACCCGATCCTCAGTCTATGGGCCGCATCTGCTGGCCAGACCGGCGATTATCTCAGTGTATACGGGACGACCTCAAATAAGGTGCTTTCTATAAAACAGGATTCTGGAACGAAGACCTCGCTCCTCATCACGTCGCCCGACCGCCCGACTGGCTATGGCGTGCTGGCGGTGTCTCACGATGTCGATGCCGGCTATGATGCAGGCCAAGGCACGTACCTGTTGACCAGCACATTCGGCGGCGGAGGAGACCTGTATTTTGGCGGTGTGACCACGGGAGGCACTATAACTACAGCGCCCATAAATTTTCTATATACTTCGGCCTTTAAGAATACTCCAAAAAGGATCATTCAGGTCGCTGCCGCCGATGCGACCTATTGTCCGAATTCCGGTTCTTGCTCGGTACTCGGAAATGACACCTCTAACCTCACTATTTCTCTCGGGAACGGCTCATTCATCGAGAACCCATCGACCGTGACGAACCTTACAGCCAGCCTCAATTTCCGTTCATGGAACAGTAACTTGAAGACACTAGCATCAGGCAATCCGTATGGCTTCAACTTCAATCTCGCGACTTCGTCTGCAAACGCGACGAACATCAACCACACATCATGGACCATCACGAGCTCCAATACCCATCTTATGGATCTCACTCCGACTGGTCGTCTCGGCATTGGCTCGACTTCTCCTTACGCTATGTTGTCGATAGCTGGGAATTCGAACGGGACGACCGATCTTTTCAGGATCGCATCTACCACAGGAACCGCTACGACGACCGTCTTTAATATAGATCCAAACGGCATTATGACGCTCACTGCGACCAATGCGACCTCAACGATAAATGGCAACCTCTATGTGAATGGAACGCTCCGCTCGAGCTATTCATATGTGGGCGACTTGGTCTTCGCCAATGATTTCAGGGTATTGGAAGCGCCTGCCGACGCTAGCCCGCAAGCCCTCATATTCCAGAATAACCATGGTCAGAGCATACTCAACCTCGATGAGAACGGGAACGCGACGCTCGGCGCGCCCTCAACAGCCTCATCGGTGCTCACGGTCGGCAAGGACGTCTGCGTCGGCACGACTTGCTTCACCAAGTCGTTCGGCGACCTTACGGCGAGAGTGAGCACGCTCGCGAGCTCCACGGCGGATTCGAGCGCATCGGTCCAGAGCGTCGCTTCATCCATCGTCGCATTGAACCAGCAGGTGTCCGATATCCATATCCAGATCGACGCATTGGCATCCACGACCGCCATCCTCGCTTCGACGACCGCCGAGATCGCCTCGACCACGGCGACAGCTCTCGCATCTTCGACATCGTTCATTGCTACGATCGCCGAGGCAGTGAAGACCATCATCCAGTCTTCGAGCGAGTGGGTCGTCGCTCGGATCACCGCTACCGTCGGCGTATTCGCAGACCTCACCGCGTCGAGGATCACCATAGGATCTGCCGACCATCCCACCGGCATAACCATGTATGACGATTCGACCGGCGACCCGTATTGCTTCAAGATCGTGAATGGGGCGGCGACCACGATGGTGGGCGAATGCGGATCGAATAGCCCGTCAGCGCGTCCGGCCGCTATCGACAACGCCATCGCTACGGCTGCGACCTCGACATCGCCGACGATCGCTCTCGCCACGAGCACCGATGCGACGATCAGCGCCGTCATCTCTACGACGACCATGACGACGACCATGGCCGGAACCGCCGCTACGGCATCGTCGAGCTCTGCCGTCCAAGGCCTGTCGACATCGGCCACCCCGTCGTCTGCTGAGGCTCCGGCTCAAACATCGACGCCGACGACTCCTGCTCCCGAAGACCAGGCGCCGACCTCTTCGACTGAGCCTACTCAGCCTGCCGCCGCGTCGAGCGATTCGCCTTCAAGTCAGGCGCCTGTTACGACTCCTTCAGCTTCAGCGCCAAGCTCAGACGCGTCTGCATCGAGCCAGCCTGCGGCGAGCGCTCCTTCAGCGGCCGCACCAGCTCCGGCGCCTGCAGCGTCTTCTGCCGATTCAGGGGCTTCGAACTAGAGAAATAAAAAATAAACCGCTCTGAGGCGGTTTATTTTTTATCCTATATCAGGAATCTAATTCCAGGCTCCGATGATAGCGCCGCCGATGGCGAGAGTGAGGAGCGAACAGACCGCCTCTATGAGGAAAAGCTTGAACGATGCTTTCTTCCAAAGGAGGGAAGAGAGGCCGACCGGAACGCTGAAGCCGAGCCATGCGAGGAAGCCGACGAATGCCGCTTCAGACGCGGTATCGGTGCCTGTCGCCGCGAGAGCGAAGCCCAAGACGGCGAATGAGACGAGGGTCGCTATGAATTGGGCTACATATGCTTTCCAGACGCCCGCCTTCATGCCCTCCATGTCTTTGGCCGACAAGCCGATGAGGGATGCCCACTCCTTGCCGAAGAGGATAGGCGAGTACCACAACGCCCCGATGCCGAAGCTGACCACTGCCGCTACGATGACTGACCATATATTGATGCTATTCATGTTAGATTGCTTACTAGGCTTATATGTTAAAATGGTATCATACTATATATAGAGCGCCATAGCTGCTTATGATACTCCCACTCATCCTCATTTGCGCCGGTTTCTTCTTCCTTTTCCAGAATTTCGGCTGGACTATCGATTTTACGTATTCTTGGGACTTCTATTGGCCCGCAGTCCTCATCCTCATCGGCCTTGTGCTCGCTCTCAAGCGAAGGTATTAGGCCGTTCGATATATCATGAAGCCCAATAAGCTCATATTCTATGCCGTGGTCGCTGTCGTCGGGATCGTCATCCTCTGGTATATCTCCTGGAGCATCATCTCCTCGAAAGCCGTCCCTTCGCTCGGCGAATATCTGGCGAGCTCGACCTCAGCCGTTTCGTCGTCGACGCCTATCGGCGCGCAAGTGCCGTCTAAGCCAGTCTCGACTACCACTCCGACCGCCGCGCTCCTTTCGTCTATGTCTTCGGGCGCGCCCCAGATGAAGTATCCGCCTCTTTCATACGCCTCGACGACCATACTCGGCCCCAAAGGGAACATATATGCCGACATTGCCGATACTCCGGCTCTCCAAGAGCGGGGCCTGAGCGGCCGCGCATCGCTCGGCGCGCGCTCTGGCATGCTGTTCGTATTCCAGACGCCGGGCATGTACAGCTTTTGGATGAAAGACATGGATTTCCCGATCGATATGATCTGGATCGGCGCCGATAAAAGGGTGGTCAAGATTGACGAGGGAGCGAGTCCCTCTTCATACCCGAATACGTTCCGTCCGACAGCCGACGTCCAGTACGTGCTCGAGGTCAATTCGGGCTTCGCGCGCAAGCTCGGCATCGTAACGGGGACAAAATTGGTTTTTTAAGCTGACGCTAGATGGTATACTTGTGACATGCTGCAAAGCGCGTCCTGGAAACAGGCAATACCAAAGATATTCAAGAGCGGTTTCATTCTACCGCTCGCGTACGCGCTCATACTGACCGCGTCGCCGCTCTTCGTCGATGCGAACGAAGCGGCTACCGTTTCGTTCGTCAAGAACATAGCGACGACCACCAACCTCTCTGACGGCACCAATCCCGTATTCCTCTCTCTCACCAAAGGCGTCGCTCTCGACCAATCGGGCAATATGTATGTGCTCGACGGCAATTACGTCAAGAAATTCGATTCATCAGGATCATATGTGAGCACATTCGGCGGGCCCGGCTCCGGTAACGGCCAGCTCAATGTGGCCGATTCGGCATCGTCTGGCATCACGACGGACTCGAGCGGCAATGTCTATGTCGCAGATACGGGCAACAACCGCATCATGAAGTTCGACTCGTCTGGCGCGTATGTCACGACGTGGGGAAGTCTTGGATCGGGATCGACGCAGTTCAATACGCCCAATTACATATTCATCGCGACGACGACCGTATACATCTCTGATTCCGGCAACAGCAGGATACAAGAATATAATTTGACCGGCACGACTTTGCTCAAATCCATAACAGGCTTATCCAACGTCGCGTCCGTCGTCGTCGACTCGAGCGGCAATCTGTATATAGCGACGGGCGACTGCAATGGCCAGAAGCTCGATCCGAATGGCAATCATCTCCTCGATTTTGGCGACAGCTGCGATACGATCGGTCAGGTCAATACCATGGGAGTGAACTCCGCAGGCACGCTCATATATGCGAGCGATGGCGGAGACGGCATCATCATCAAGTTCGATGGATCGGCGACACAGCTTAACAGTTGGACGCCGATCAGCGGGACCCAAGACGCATTCGTCGTCGATGGATCAGGAAATGTATTCATTGCGGAAGATAATTACGGCGTCGCGAAATACGATTCAAGCGATAGCCTGGTCAAGACATGGAAAGCCGCGGGCAATGCGGACGGGCAGTTCAATGATCCGAAAAATATTACCGTCGATGGCTCGGGAAATCTCTACGTCACGGATCGAGCCAATGCGAGGATACAAAAATTCAATTCTTCTGGAACGTATGTGACCAAATGGGGATCGAACGGCAGTTCCGATGGTCAGTTTAATTTTGCGAGCTCGGGAGGAGGCACGGCTATAGACGGCAGCGGCAATATATTCCTGGCTGACGGGAACAATCGCATACAGAAATTCGATTCCACCGGCAGTTTTATATCGAAATTCGGATCATTCGGCTCAGGAAACGGCCAGTTTAATGGTCCAGAAGATATCGCTATAAGCTCGACAAGCATGTACGTTATCGATGCACATAATAATCGTATACAGAAATTCGACCTTCTTGGAAATTATCAGACGAAATGGGGCTCGAGTGGTGTCGGCGACGGACAATTCGGTAACTTCCCGAAGGGTATAACGGTAGATGCGAATGGAAGCGTATATGTCACAGATTCCGGTAATCATAGGGTACAGGTTTTCAATTCAGAGGGGACGTTTCTCAGAAAATGGGGTTCGAGCGGCACCGGCGACGGCCAGTTCTCTTTCCCAGTCGGCATAGATATAGATTCGAACGGCTATGTGTATGTATCCGAGCAGAATAATAACCGCGTCCAAAAATTCACTTCGACAGGGACATATGTCGGACAGTTCGGTACGAAGGGCGATAACGATGGCAATCTATTCCAGCCTGCAGGCTTAGCTCTCGATTCCGCAGGTCAAAATATATATGTTGCCGATAGCCTCAATTACCGGATCGCGCAATTCCATATCGATCTCACTGCTCCGTCTGTCTCGATAACTTCGCCGACCGATGGCTCTATCGTTTCAGGTACGACGACTATCACTGCGACCTCGACCGACGATTCGAGCGGCGTAGCCGGGGTGCATTTCTACGTCGACTCGACGAGCATCGGCGCAGAAGACACCGTCGCTCCATATTCGATCGCATGGGATACGACGGCGACGAGCACCGGCTCGCATACGGTGATGGCTGTAGCCCGCGACGCCGCCAATAACTACGCGACGACCACTGTGAGCGTCAACGTCAATCAGAGCAGTCCGCCGACGGTCACCGTGAGCGCGCCGACGTCTGTGACCGCATCGACCGCGGTCTTCAACGGCAACCTCACAGCGACCGGCGGCGCGTCCGTCACGAAGCTCGGCTTTAACTACGGCACATCTCTGAGCTATGGGTCGTCTGCGTCGAGCACGAGCGGCTCGTTCAGCACCGGAGCGTATCTCGAGTCCATATCGAGCCTGTCGTGCGGAACGCTCTACCATGTCCAGGCATTCGGCGTGAACATTGCTGGGACGGGCACGAGCTCCGATACGACGTTCACTACGAGCGCATGTCCGGCGACGCCGCCGACGGTCACGACGCAGTCGGCCTCGAGCGTCGGCGTCTTCAGCGCGGCATTCAACGGCAACATAACCAGTCTCAATACCGGCGGCAATGCATCGGCGCGCGGCTTCGTCTACGGCCTTTCATCGACGTATACAGCGACGTCGACGGCTAGCGGCAGTTTCGGCACAGGCGCCTTCAGCAATGTCGTCCCAGCGCTTTCATGCAATACGACGTATCACTATGCGGCATACGCGACAAACAACGGAGGCGTATCGTACGGGTCTGATTCTTCATTCACGACGTCGGCATGCGCTGGAGCGCCGACAGGAACCGATCGCACCGATTATTATGGCTATTCTGACGTCCTTCTCGTCGTGAACGACGCATCAGCGACGTCGACGACGATCGCCAATTATTTCGCTACATCGAGGAACATATCGACGAGCACCAACGAGGTCCATTTGACCACGGTCGGCACCGAAGGCGTCACGCGTACGGAGTATAACAACAATATCAAAGGAGCTATCGAATCGTTCCTCACTGCGCACAATCTGACGGGTTCGATAAACTACATCGTCCTCACCAAGGGGGTGCCGCTCTATATAACGGATACATATAACTCAGTCGACTCCGAGCTCATGGCATGCCTCACTAAGAGCCCATGCACAGGACAGCGGAGCAATCCATACTACAATGCGACGGACGTATTCTCTCGCAACCAGTTCGGCGTATACCTGGTGACGCGCCTCGACGGCTATACGGTCGCGCAGGTCGAGTCGCTCATCGACCGCTCGAGCCTCGCCACAACCACCGCAGTCACGCCCGGGCAGTTCATCCTCGACGTCGACCCCGGCAGGGACAATTCGAGCTATCATGTCGGCAACGACTGGATGCGCGCGGCAGGGCCGATCCTGACGAACAGGGGATATACAGTGAACCTCAATCAGACGTCGACGTTCGTTACCGGGCAGTCGTCCGTCCAGGGCTACTACAGCTGGGGCAGCAACGATACGAGCCTCGGAGGGAATAATTTCACCTCAGGCAATACATACAAGAACGGATCGATCGCCGAGACCATCGTCTCGACTTCCGGAAGGACGTTCGCGTATCCTCCCACCTATGGCCAATCTCTGATCGCCGATCTCATCGCTGAAGGCGTGACGGGCGCCAAAGGATACGTGTCCGAACCATATCTCACCGCTATCGCGCATGCGGACATCCTTTTTGACAGATACTCCGCTGGCGCGAACATGGCGGAGAGCTTCTACGCGGCGTCGTCAGTCACCAATTGGAAAGATATCGTCGTCGGCGACCCCAAGATGGCGCTCATCTCGCATACTCCGTTCAACCCTGTCGCTCCTGTGGACAACTTCACAACATCCGTCAGCAACGGCATCACCTTCAGCTGGACCGACGAGCATATCTACCCTTCGGGCGTGAAGAAATATCAGCTCTTCATCGACGGCTCATTGAGCCAAGACAATCTCGTCGGCACCTCTACGGTCATGGGACCGACCCTCTCCGTCGGCGCGCATACCTGGTATGTCAAAGCATTCGATACCTCAGGCAGCTTCGTCGCTTCGACGAGCGTTTCGAACCTCAACATTCTCGATGTGCCGACCGCCTTCGGCCTCGTGTCTCCGGCAGACGGGCTCTCGACCACGACCGCATCCCAGACATTCGCCTGGAATGCCTCGGATGATAGCTACGGCATACGCAAATACCAGCTCTATATAGACGGCGCTCTGAGCCAGGACGACATACCGTCTGGCACGCTCTCCGCCACGGTGACGCTCTCTATCGGCACGCACTCGTGGTATGTGCGAGCCATCGACAATCACGGCCTCTTCACTCAGTCGAGCTCGACGAGGACGGTCAACATAGCGAGCTCCAACATGTCCTTGCTTGCTCTTCAGTCGCTCGCCGCGAGCGTCGGCACGTCGACCGCGACCATAACTTGGGACACGAACAATGCCGCTTCGACGAGGCTGTTCTATGGCCCATCGACCCTATATGGATCGGCGACGGCGCTCGACAGCTCGCTCGTCACGTCGCATAGCGTAAGCCTGACCGGCCTCGTGCCGTGCGCTGAGTATCACTACGAAGCGAGCTCGACCGACGCGGTCTACTCCGATGCCGTAAGCTCTGACCATACCTTCACGACGACCGGATGCACCGGCAGCGACAGCATCGCCGCATCGTCTGAGCAGAATGTCCCGGTCTCCGGCGGCGG